>JALYLO010000567.1 GCA_030774175.1 Actinomycetota bacterium | reverse complement strand
GTTCGTGCTCATCCCCATCTGACCGTCTGGGTGTCGGAGATCGGCGCTCCGCACCTCGTCGATCCCGCACGGCTCGAGCGCTCGGCACGCCGGCTCTACGGCGATTCGTTCGACTCACTCTGGGGCGAGCTCGCGCCGGTGCCGGAGGAGAACGTCCGACTCGCCGTCGGCAACGTGCTCGGCTGGGAAGCGTTTCCCACCCCCGGGCACGCGTCGCACCACGTCAGCTACTTCCGCGACGGCACGCTGCTCGCGGGAGACGCCGCCGGCGTGCGCATGCCCGGCTCCGATTACGTTCTGCCGGTGTCGCCGCCACCCGACATCGACGTCGAGCTCTGGCACGCGACCGCGAACGCGATTCGCGAGCGCTCACCAGACCGCCTCGCGCTGATCCACTTCGGCGTCCACGACGACGTCACCGCCCACCTCGACCGCTTCGACGCCCAGCTGGATACCTGGGCCGGCCGCGTCGGCGGAGGCATGGAGCTGGACGAGTTCGTCGAGCTCGGGCGAGCCGACGCGGGAGCCGACGCGGACGCCTACGACAAGGTCGCACCGTTCTGGCAGAGCTGGGGCGGGCTGAGGCGCTACTGGGACAAGAAGCTGGAGGCCTCCTGAGCCTGCCCTCGCCCGGGTGAGCCGGCTCGGCCCGCTGCGGGAGCGCGAGTTCCGGCTGCTCTTCGCCGGCCGCACGATCTCGATGCTCGGCAGCGCGATGGCGCCGGTCGCGCTCGCGTTCGCGATCCTGAACACGCTGCACGGCTCGGCGACCGATATCGGGATCGTCCTCGCCGCGCGCCAGGTGCCGGTCATCCTTCTACTCCTCTTCGGCGGCGTCTGGGCCGACCGGCTGCCGCGCCACCAGGTGATGGTGGCCTCGAACGTCCTGAGCGCCGCGAGCCAGGCCGCCGCCGCGGCCCTGCTGCTCGCGGGCAACGCGCGCCTCGAGGAGCTGGCGGCGCTCGCCGCGGTCAACGGCGCCTCGTCGGCGTTCTTCTTCCCGGCCAGCACCGGTGTGATCCCGCAGACCGTTCCCATGCCGATGCTGCAACAGGCGAACGCAACGCTCAGGCTCGCCCTGAACGCGACGAACATCACCGGTGCGGCGATCGGCGGAATCCTCGTCGCGGTGACGAGTCCCGGCTCGGCGATCGCGGTCGACGCCGTGAGCTACCTCGTCGCTGCGACGTGCATCGGCGCAATGCGACTTCCGCCCGGGCTGTGGACGGAGGGGAGCACGGTGCTTCAAGAGCTCCGCGAAGGCTGGCGCGACTTCTGGTCACGGCCCTGGCTGTGGGCGATCGTGCTGCAGTTCGGCGTTGTCAACGCCGTCGTGACGGGCGCGGTCAATGTCCTGGGGCCGACCGTCGCGAAACATCACCTCGGCGGGCCGGCCGCGTGGGGCGCCGTTCTCACCGCACAATCTGTGGGGCTCGTGCTATGTGGCGTGCTGATGCTGCGCTGGCGGCCGCGACGAATCCTCCGCGTCGCCACCTACAGCGTGTTCGGGCTTGTGTTCGTGCTCGTCGCACTCGCAATTCCTGCGCCACTGCCGCTGGCGATGGCGGGCGCATTCCTGACGGGGTTCAGCCTCGAGATCTTCGGCGTTCTCTGGGACACCACGATCCAACAGGAGATCCCGCAGGAGAAGCTGTCACGCATCTCGTCCTACGACGCGCTGGGCTCGTGGGTGTTGATGCCGATCGGATTCATCGTCGCGGGACCGGTCGGCGCGGCGATCGGTACACGAGCCACGTTCGTAGGCGCGACTGCCCTCGTCGTCGCGGCGACGGCGCTCGTTCTCCTCTCGCGCGACGTGCGGACGCTGGAGCGTCGGACCGCTCCCGCTTAACCCTCGCGCAGGACGTTCGCGCCCGAGATCTGCGCGAGCGCCATCACGACGATCTCGTCGACGTTCACGTTCGGCGGGCGCGTCAGCGCGAACAGGATGCAGTCGGCGACGTCCTCCGCCCGGAGCGGTCCGCCCATCGCGACGTTGGCGTAGACGGCACTCGCCTTCTCCTCGTCGCCCTTGAACCGCACGTTCGAGAAGTTCGTCTCGACGAGCCCCGGCGCGACATTCGTCACGCGCACCGGCTTGCCCTGGAGGTCGTCGCGCAGCGCACGCGTATAGCCGTGCACGGCGAACTTCGACGCCACGTACGCCGCGCCGCTCGCGTACGACCAGATCCCGGCGACGGAGCCAAGGTTGACGATGTGCCCACCGCCGTCGATCAGATGCGGCACGCAGAGCCGAGTCATCCGCATGAGTCCGAGCACGTTCGTCTCGATCATCCCGCGCTCGTCCTCCTCGCGTGAGTCCCAGACGGGGTCGCGACCGAGGGCGAGGCCGGCGTTGTTGACGAGGATGTCGATGCCGCCGAGCTCCGCGACGGCTCCTTGCACGAAGCGCTCGCAACTCGCCGGATCGGTGACGTCGAGACCGGTCGCCCGCGACGCGCCGGTCACGCGCGCCCCCGCTTGCTCGAGGCCTCGCGCGGTAGCCGCACCGATCCCGCTCGAGGCTCCGGTGACGATCGCCCGCTTGCCGTCGAG
>JALYLO010000566.1 GCA_030774175.1 Actinomycetota bacterium | reverse complement strand
CAGCAAGCGCCTCAACGTACGCGTCGCCCTTGACGACGTAGTCCGAGGCGCCGCGACGGAAGGCCTCGACCGCGCTCTCCTCCGCTCCCGGCCCGGTGAGCATCACCACCGGAAGCGTCGGGTTGCTCGAGCGCAGTGCGTCGAGCACGTCCATGCCGCGGCCATCCTCGAGGCCGTGGTCGACGATTGCCAGCGACCACTCCGAGCCGTTCACGAGCTCGGCTGCGTCCGCGACGGTGAGGGCGCGCGCGATCACCGCGCCCTCCAGCACGCGCTCGAGCGCCTTCGTGACGAGCAGGGCGTGGGCATCGTCGTCCTCGACGAGCAGGACGGCGTGGGCCGCGAAGATGGGCTCGACGGCGGCCGGCTCCAGTAGGCGCAGTCCGCCGGTGCCGAACTGGAGCTCGCCCGAGTCGATCAGACGGAGCGCCAGGTCGACGACCTGCGGGTCCCATTGCCTCGCACGGCAGGCGCGCAGCTCTGCCAGGACCTCGGCAGGCGCGAGCGGTTGGCGGTACAGCTGGCGGGAGGTCATCACCTCGATCGAGTCGGCGACGGCGACGATGCGCGCACCGAGCGGGATACTCGTTCCGGCCAGCCGGTCGGGGTAGCCCGCGCCGTCCCAGCGCTCATGGTGGTGGCGCACGATCGGGCGAGCGGCCGCGAGCAGGTCGAGTGGCTCGAGCAGCTTGTCACCGATCTCCGGGTGCGTCTCGATGATCCGGCGCTCCTCCTCGTCGAGCGGGGCCGGCTTGAGGAGAACGCGATCCGGGATGCCGATCTTGCCGACGTCGTGCAGGATTGCGCCGAGCCGGATCGTCTCGATCTCGTCGGGCCGGAGCTCGAGCAGCTCGGCGACCCGAACCGCGAGCGCTGCGAGTCGCTCGCAGTGGCCGTGCAGGTTGGAGTCGCGCGCCTCGATCGCGTTCGCGAGCGCGCTCGCGAGAGTGGGGGCGAGCAGCTGCTCCCGCAGCTCCTGGCGAGAACGGCTGGCGCGTTCGAGCGCGTCGGCGACCGCGGCCTGGAGGTCCATGTGCGCGAAAGGCTTCGTCACGAGGCCCGCGGCTCCGCGGGTCAGCGCCTGGCTCAGAGTGTCGTAGGTCCCTGCGCCGGTGACGAGCACGACGGGTAGCGAAGCCCGGCGCGCGCGGACGGCGCCCAAGAGCTCGAGGCCCGAGAGACCAGGCATGATCACGTCGCTGACGACGAGCTCGAACTCCGACTCGGACTCCTCGAGGAGGGAGAGCGCTCGCTCGGCCGTTTCCGCTCCGACCACCTCGTGACCCGCCGCCTCGAGGATCTCGAGCATCAGCATGCGGATCACCTCCTCGTCGTCGATCACGAGGATGCGGCTCACCGCGCGCCGTTCCCTGCGAGCGGAAGGTAGAGCGTGAAGGCCGTACCGGCACCCGGTTCTGAGGCGACGGTGAGCCGCCCGCCGTGCGCCTCGGCGATCCCCAGGCTGACGGAGAGGCCCAGGCCGGTGCCGCCGGTGGGGCGCTTCGTGGTGAAGAACGGCTCGAAGATCCGATCGGCGACCGCCGGGTCGAGGCCCGGGCCGTCGTCGGTGACGGTCGCGATCGCGAGCTCATTTTCGCGCCGGACGTCGACCGTGACGGTCCCGCCGTTCGGCATCGCCTGGCGCGCATTGGCGATCAGGTTGAGGAAGATCTGCTTGAGCTGGTTCGGGCTCGCGTTGACGAGGACGTCGGAGCTGTCGTACACGTCGATGAGCTCGACGCCCTTGTGCGCGTTCGTGCGCCGCACGAGGTCGATCGTCGAGCGGACGACGTCCTCGAGCGGGACGATGTGACGCTCCTCGGCGTTCTCGCGGGCAAAGTCGAGCAGGGCGCGGACGATCTCCTTGATCTCGAGGCCGGTCTGCTGGATCAGCTCGAGCCGCGTGTGCGCCTTCGACCCGGCCTCGGATTCCTTCAGGAGGAACTCCGTCAGGCCGAGGATCGCGAACAAAGGGTTATTGATCTCGTGTGCGACGCCGGCGGCGAGCTCGCCGATGGCGGCGAGCTTCCCGCTCTGGATGAGCTGCTGCTGCATGCGGCGCTCCTCTGCCAGGTCCTCGATCAGCGCGAGGATGAGCGCGGGCTCGCCGTCCTCGCCCGGAACCGCGTGCACCGTCAGGTGTGCGGGTGAGGGGCGCCCATCGGGGCGGCGGTAGATGCGATCGAGGCTCGTGCCCGGAACGAACAAGAGGGCGCAGTCCTCACCGTCGTCGCCCCACCACGGGAAGGGCGGGCGCATGCCGACGATCTCATCGGCGGGCCGTCCGACGAGATCGCAGAACGCGCGGTTGACGCCAATGATCTGGTGCGTGTCGGGCTGCGCGACACTGATCGCCGACGGGATGGCGTCGAAGAGCGCGTTCAGCGTCTCCTGGTTCAGCTGGTTGCGGATGTGCTCGTCGGTGACATCGCGGAAGACGATCACCGCGCCGCTTCCCGCCGGGGAGACACTGCCGTCGAGGACGAGGTCGCGACCGTCGAG
>JALYLO010000565.1 GCA_030774175.1 Actinomycetota bacterium | reverse complement strand
GAGGCCGTCACCGAGGAGCTGATCACTTCGGAGCTGCGCGGACGCGGCGGCGCGTTCTTCCCCGCCGGCCGCAAGTGGTCATTCGTCCCGTCGAAGGAGCAGCTGCCGAAGCCGCACTACCTCGTCGTCAACGCGGACGAGTCGGAGCCGGGCAGCTTCAAGGACAACGAGATCCTCTCCCGGGTGCCGCACCGCTTCATCGAGGGCTGTCTGATCACTGCGCACGCGATCGACTCGCAGCACGTCTTCATCTACATCCGCGGCGAGTACAGCGGCCCGTACGAGATTCTCGTGGCCGCGCTCGAAGAGCTGAAGGGTCGGCCGGAGATCCGCGGCGGTGTGACGATCGTCGTGCATCGCGGCGCCGGCGCGTACATCTGCGGCGAGGAGACGGCGTTGCTCGAGTCGCTCGAAGGCAAGCGCGGGCAGCCGCGCTCGAAGCCGCCGTTCCCCGCGATCTCGGGCCTCTACGCCTCGCCGACCGTCGTCAACAACGTCGAGACGATCACGACCGTCCCGCCGATCATCGTGATGGGCGGCGCGGAGTACGCGAAGCTCGGCGTCCCCAACACGCGCGGCTCGCGCGTCGTCTCGGTCTCCGGCAACGTCGTGAACGGCGGCAACTACGAGATCGAGCCGGGGATGACGATCAAGGACATCGTCCACGACCTCGGCGGCGGGATCCCCGACGGCCGCGAGTTGAAGGCGGTCGTGCCGGGCGGATCGTCGACGGTGATTCTGACGAAGGACGAGATCGACGTCGGTTACGACTTCGACTCGCTCGCGCAGGTGCGCACCTCGATGGGCTCGGCGGGGATCGTCGTGCTCGACGACCGCTGCTGCATCGTGCAGCTCGGCATTCGCTGGTCGGAGTTCTACGAGCACGAGTCATGCGGCAAGTGCACACCCTGCCGCGAGGGAACGCGCTGGCTGACGGCAATCCTCCGCAAGCTCGAGGACGGGCGCGCGACCCAGGGCGACCTCGACCTGCTGCTCGACGTCTGCGACCGCATCAACGGCAAGTGCCTCTGCCCTCTCGGTGACTCGGACGCCATCATCATCGCCTCGTACGTCGCGAAGTTCCGCACCGAATTCCAGGCGCACATCGACGAGGGCGGCTGCCCGTTCGGCGGCGAGTCTTCGCTCGAAGGCATCCTCGCGCCGGTCGCGATGCACAGCCATTTGCCCGAGGGCAAATGGCTAGAGGAAGCAGCTCATGGCTAGCAACCTCGTCACCGTCACGATCGACGAGCGGACGGTGCAGGTGCCGAAGGGGACCGGCATGGTCGAGACGGCGGCGGCGGCCGGGATCGAGATCCCGGTGTTCTGCTACGAGCCGCGGCTCGGGCCACCCGTCGGCGCTTGCCGCATGTGCCTCGTCGAGGTCGAAGGGATGCCGAAGCTTCAGGCCGGCTGCACCCTCACGGCCCAGGACGGGATGGTCGTGCGCACCGCGCGCAGCTCCGAGCAGGCCGCGGAGGGCCAGAACTCGACGCTCGAGTTCATCCTCGTCAATCATCCGCTCGACTGCCCGGTCTGCGACAAGGGCGGCGAGTGCCCGCTCCAGGACCTGACGTTTCGCTACGGCCCCGGATCGACGCGCATGACGTTCCCGAAGCGAACGTTCGAGAAGCCGATTCCGATCTCTCCGCTGATCGCGCTCGACCGCGAGCGCTGCATCCTCTGCTACCGCTGCACGCGCTTCAGCGAATCGGTGGCCGAGGACGGCCGGCTCGTCGCGATCAATCGCGGCGCGCAGTCGGTGATCGCCACCTTCGAGGACGAGCCGTACAGGGGCCACTTCTCCGGCAACGTCACCGAGATCTGCCCCGTCGGCGCGCTCACCTCGACGCAGTACCGCTTCGAGGCGCGCCCGTGGGAAATCCAGAGCGTGCCGAGCGTCTGCGGTCTCTGCTCGGTCGGCTGCAACATCAGCGCGGCGACGCGCGAGGGAAAGGTCAAGCGAATCCAGTCGCGCAACCACCCGCAGATCGACGAGGGCTGGCTCTGCGACAAGGGCCGCTTCGCGTACGCCCACCTGACCGCCCCCGACCGCATCACGGCGCCGCTGCGCAAGGCCGGCCCTCATCGCTTCGAGGCGATCACGTGGGAGGAGGCGCTCGACTCGGCCGAGCGCCTGCTCCGGGACGGCGGCCCCTCGACGGTCACGGCGCTCTCGGGCGGCGAGTCGGTCGAGGAGGCCTACGGCCTCGCGAAGCTGCTGCGGCAGGGCCTCGGTGCCCACGGCGCGGTGCTGCCCGAACCGATACCCGACTCGCTCGACGCCTGGCGCGCCCCCCTTTCGGCGATCCGCGACGCGAGGACGGTAGTCGTTCTCTCCGACGTCCCCGTCGTCGAACGTGCCCCGATCGTCGGCCTCTGGATCAAGGCTGCGCGCCGCGCGGGCGCGACCGTCTCCTACGACCTACCCGACGGCCCGGTCGACGTGCTCGTCACCGACAGCGAGTTGAACGCCGACCGCGTCACCGCCGAGAGCGTCTACTACCTGCCGCTGACCCCGAACGGCCGCGGCGTGACCGACGCCTGGAGCGCGGCCGGCGACGGCGAGCCGGGCGACGAGAAGCCGCGCCTCCTGATCGTCTCCGGCGACGAAGCCGCAACCGACCCGAATGTGCGCGCGCTCGCAGCCGATGCCGAGCTCGTGGTTGGGATCGGGATGTTCGAAGAGAGCTTTCGCGGCCTCGCCGACCTCGTGATCCCAGGCACGAGCTACCTCGAGCGCGACGGCACGACGATCAACCTCGAGGGCCGGCTCCAGCGCCAGCGCCGGGCCGTGCTCGCACCGGTGCCCGACGCGCTCGCCTGGATCTCCAAGCTCGCCGAGCGCTTCGGCGTCGACGTCTCGCCGCACGCGTCGATCGTCTTCGACGAGATCTCCGAGCGGTGCTTCGGCGGCATCAGCTTCGGCGAGATCGGCGAGCAGGCCGACCTGCCGCCGCGTCCCGAGCGCCCTACCGAGCGCCGAACCCCCACAAGTGTTGACTCATCACAAAGTTCGACCGACCTCCGCCTCGTCGCCTACAGGCCGCTCTTCTCGGGTGCCGCGGTCGAGCGGACGAGGGAGCTTGCCTTCCAGGCGCCGGAAGCCGAAGTGCAGATCTCGGCCGCCGACGCCAAGGCGCGCGGCATCCGCAACGGCCAAACCGTCACGGTCTCTTCAAATGGGACTTCGATCGAGCTGCGGGCGCGCATCGCGCGCGACCTTTCCGACGGCGCGGTGCGGATTCCACGCGAACGCGCGGGCGACCTGCACCCGGCGGTCGAGGTGACTGCCCGGTGATGCACCACGAGGCCTGGTGGATCACGATCCCGAAGGCGTTCCTCGTGATCAACGTCGTGATGGTGTTCTTCGCCTTCACGACGTGGCTCGAGCGAAAGCTGCTCGGTCGCATGCAGAACCGCTTCGGGCCCAACCGCGCCGGGCCCAAGGGCCTCCTCGTGCCGATCGCCGACCTAGTGAAGCTGATCCGCAAGGAGGCGTTCGCGCCGATGGCAGCCAAGGAGCCGCTCTACATCATCGCCCCGATCGCCTCGATGTTCACTGCCCTCGCGGCGTTCAGCGTGCTGCCGTTCGGCGCCGGGTGGACCGTCTGGGGCCGGCACATCAACGGCGCCGTCGTCAACATCCCGATCTCGCTGATCCTGATCTTCGCGCTCGGCTCGCTCGGGATCTACGGCTTCATCATCGGCGGCTGGGCGTCCGAGTCGAAGTACTCGATCCTCGGCTCGATGCGCACGTGCGCACAGCTCGTCTCCTACGAGGTATCGCTCGCCCTCAGCGTGCTCGGCGTCGTCCTGATGGGTCAGTCGCTGAACCTCCAGGAGATCGTCGACAAGCAGCAGGCGACTCTCTGGTTCTTCATCCCCCAGTTCGTCGGGCTGATCGTGTTTCTGATCGGCGGCGTCGCCGAGACGTCAAGACCTCCATTTGATCTCCCGGAAGCGGATACGGAACTGGTCGCGGGCTACCACACTGAATATTCGGGGATGAGGTGGGGTCTTTTTCAGGCGGCGGAGTACATCAACCTGATCACGCTCTCCGGCCTCTGCGTGACGCTCTTCTTCGGCGGCTGGCTCGGGCCGTGGGCGCCTCTCGGCCCGCTCTGGTTCCTGCTCAAGGTGTTGGCGCTCATCTTCCTCTTCATTTGGCTGCGGGCAACGCTTCCGCGCCTGCGCTACGACCAGCTGATGGCCTTCGGCTGGAAGGTCCTGCTCCCGGTCGCAACCCTCAATGCCCTTGTCACCGCCGCGCTGGTGGTCGCCTTCCAATGAGCCCGCAGCCCGTCGATTCGTTTCGCGGCTTCGGAGTGACGCTGAGGCAGATCTTCAAGAAGCCGATCACGCAGCAGTACCCGGAGTACAAGCGTCCCGTCTACCCGAGGTTCCGCGGCCGCCACCGGCTCTGGCGCCACGAGAACGGGCTCGAGAAGTGCGTCGGCTGCTCGCTGTGCGCCGCGGCGTGCCCGGCCGACTGCATCAGGGTCGTCGCCGAGGAGAACACTCC
>JALYLO010000564.1 GCA_030774175.1 Actinomycetota bacterium | reverse complement strand
GAGCTGCGCAGTGCATCGCTGCTCGTTCTGCCCTCCATCCAGGAAGGTTTCGGGATCGTCGTCGCCGAGGCCTTCGCCGCCGGCGTGCCGGCCGTCGTGACCCCATCCGGCGGCCCGGAGCACCTCGTTCGGGGGTCCAGCGGTGGCCTCGTCCTCTCCGGTTTCGACCCGGAGGAGCTCGCCGATGCCGTTTCGTCGTTGCTCGAGGACTCGGAGCGCCTGATGCGGATGCGCCGCGACGCGCGCGCCTACGTCGAGCGAGAGCACGCGCCCGCCAAACTGCGCGAGCGGCTCGCCCGTGCATTCGACGAGTTGGACTCCTAGGCGATGAGCGGCCGGGCTGAGGTCGTGGTCGTGATCGGCAACTACGAAGGCGCCACGGTGCTGGTCGATTGCCTCGAGAGCGCCTCGATACAGACCCTCGCTCCGCAGGAGGTCATCGTCGTCGACGCGGGGTCGAGCGACAAGAGCGTCGCGATCGCTCGACGCCACGGCGCGCGTGTCATCGAGACGGAGAACACCGGGCTCGGTCATCTGTACAACCTGGGGGCGTCCGTCGCTCTCGCGGACTACGTCTTCGTGGCCAACAACGACGTTGCGCTCGCTCCGACGTGCCTCGACCGGCTCGCCGAAGCGCTCGACGCAGACGCTTCGCGCTTCGCCGCCGACCCGACGCAGCTCGACTGGAGCGGGGAACGAGTGATTCACGCACGGACGTTGCTGCGACGAGGACCGCTCTTGGGGACGCCGATTCCCGGTCTACTGCTGGACCCGCTCGCGACGGCCGCCTCCGTCGTCACCACCGTGTCGGCCAATGCGGGCGCGATGCTGCTACGCCGACGGATGCTGCTCGAACTGAGCGGATTCGACGAGTCGTTCTTCATGGATTTCGAGGATCTCGACCTCTGCTGGCGAGCGTGGATGCGAGGTTGGCCGAGCGTCTACGTGCCCACGGCGACGGTTCGGCACAAGGTCGGCGTGGCGACAAAGGCGGCGCCGGGCATGGCGCGCCTGGCCTCGTCGCACGAGAACATTCTCCGCTTCGCATTGAAGTGCCTTCCCGCGTCCGTGGCCGCTCGGGCGGTCGCCGGCGAGCTCGCCCGCCTTCCGGTCCACCGAGCGGCGCTTCGCCGTGCGCTGCCGCGCGTCGCGCGCGATGTACCACGTCTGTTGCGGCAGCGCCGCGCCCTCCGGCCCTCCCGGGATCTCTTCGATCGGCTGCTCGAGCTCGGTTCCTAGCGCTACGAGCGCGCGTAGTGGCCCAGGACTTTCGCGACCGCTTCGATTACGTCGTCGGCGTCCGCGTCGCTCATTCCCGGCGACAGCGGCAGAGTCAGCACGCGTTCGCTGATCCGTAACGCATTCGGCAGCTCGTCGGCGGCGAGGCCGAAGCGGTCGACGTAGTACGGCTCGAGGTGGAGCGCGCGGTAGTGAATCGCGGCACCGATGTTCTCGGCGCGCAGGGCGTCAACGATCGAGTCGCGAGAGACGGTGAACCAGTCGGGGTCGAGGAGCAGCAGGTAGAGATGGAGCGCGTGGCGCACGCGGTGCCCGGGCAGCGATCGCGGCTGGAGTGCGACGCCCGGGAGCGACCCGAGGGCGGCGTCGTATCGTGAGGCCAGCTCCTCCCGGCGTCGCTGGTGGAGCTCCAGCTTGGCGAGCTGGTGGATCCCGATCGCCGCCTGGAGATCGGTGAGGTTGTACTTGAACCCGAGCCCGTACAGCTCGCTCCGCACGAAAGTTTGCGTCGCGTAGCGACGCCAGGCGTCCGTCGAGAGCCCGTGCAGCCGAAGCATGCGCAGGCGCTCGGCGAGGTCGCCGTCTTGCAGCGTCACCATCCCGCCCTCGCCGGTCGTCAAGTTCTTGTTCGGGTAGAAGCTGAAGCAGCACAGCGACGCGAACGAGCCGATCGGCCGCCCGTCCAGCTTCGCGGCGATCGCGTGCGCGGCGTCCTCGATGACGGCGAGTCCGTTCGCCTGGGCGAACGCCAGCACGGCGTCCATGTCGCAAGGCAGACCGCCGAAGTGGACGGGGAGGATGGCCCGGGTCCGCTCGGTCAGCCGCCGCTCACCGTCGGCGAGGTCGATGAGAAGCGTCTCCGGATCCGAGTCGCAGAAGACTGGGATGCCGCCGGCGTGCTCGACGGCCGTCGCCGACGCCGCGAAGGTCAGCGCCGGCACGAGCACCTCGTCGCCCGGTCGAATGCCGGTGACGACGAGCGACAGGTGGAGCGCGGCGGTGCACGACGACACGGCGACGCCGAACGGCGCGCCCACGTACTCGGCGAGGTTGTGCTCGAAGCGCTCGACACGCTGGCCCTGGCCGATCCAGCCCGAACGCAGAGTCTCGACGACCTCGGCGATCTCCTCCTCGCCGATCGCGGGCACACCGAACGGCAGGAGCTCCTCGCGGACGGGCGTACCACCGTCGATCGCGAGCCGCGCCGTCACG
>JALYLO010000563.1 GCA_030774175.1 Actinomycetota bacterium | reverse complement strand
GGAGATGCTTCATCACCGGTGAGTCTGCGCGTTCACGCGCTCACGCGAGGGCGGCACAGTAGTCGCTGCCCTGGTGCGGGCCTGCACTGAAGGCCACGTTGCCGTCGATATCGAGAACAAGGCGGCCAACGTCCTGGACGAGGACGCCCTCGCCCGGCGCGGACGTGTTCTCACGCTGGCCGACGATGGTCATCGAGCCGGTGACGAGGTCGGACGTGATCGTGAAGTCGCCGGAGCTGTTCAGCGTCTTGCCGGTGACGGAGTTCGTGTCCGTCGAGACGCGGTGGACGTGGAGAACCTGGCGGATAGCGACGCCGTTCGCGTCGTAGAACGTGAGCTGATGGATTGTCGACGTACGAGTGAACACGTCCAGGAACGAGCCGCAGTCGAACTCGACCGTTCCCTGCCTCTGGAACGTCTGCTGATCCGGTGCCGCCGCGGTTGCACTCCCGGCGAGCGCGAGCCCGAGGGCGATGGTGCTGAGAGCGACGATGCGCCGCATGGTTCCTCCCTTGCTCGTGGTTGGTGACGTTCGTCCGGCCGGACTCGCCGCCGCCGATCATGCAGTCGCGTGCTCCAGAGACGTTCTAGATTCGCTCTAGACGTGCGATCCTGAGCGCAATGGCTGCGTTCGGCTTGGCGTTCGCATTTCGCACGCTCGGACCATTGGAGGTCGACGCCGCCGGCCGACGCACCGAGCTCGGGGGCGGCAGGCAGCGCGCGCTGCTCGCGATCCTTCTGCTCAACCGCGGCGAGGTCGTGTCGATCGACCGGCTCGTCGACGGGATCTGGGGCGAGAAGGCGCCGGCCAGCGCTCGTCACCTCGTCCAGGTGTACGTTTCGCAGCTCCGCACGGCGCTCGGCGGTGACGTCCTGCTCACGACTCGATCGCCCGGCTACGCCTTGGAGGTCGATCCGGAACAGGTCGACGCCATGCGCTTCGAGCAGCTGCTGGGGCAGGGACGCCGGCTGCGTGACGAGGGAAGGTGGGCGGAGGCATGGGAGGCGTTCGGCCAGGCGACGGATCTCTGGCGCGGCCGCGTCCTGTCCGACGTGCCCCTGGAGGGAGAGGCAGCGGTACAGGCGGCCAGGCTCGAGGAGCTTCGCTACGCGGCGCTGGAAGAGAAGGTCGACGCAGCGCTGGCACTCGGGAAGCGTGGTGAGCTGGTTCCGGAGCTGGAGGAGCTCGTCGCCGGGGAGCCGCTGCGCGAGCGCTTTCGCGCGCAGCTCATGCTCGCCCTTTACGGGTCGGGGCGGCAGGCGGCGGCGCTCGCCGCCTATCGCGAGGCACGGCAGCACCTGACCGAGGAGCTCGGGATCGAGCCGAGCCCCGCGCTACAGAAGCTCGAGCGGGCGATCCTGCGCCACGATCCGGAGCTCGAGCTTCCGGAGCAACCGCCGGTTGCCGAACCGCACCTGCGGCCGGCTTCGAGCCGGCGCGCACGTCTGATCGTCGCTGGGGCGGCCGCTGCCGCCGCCGTCGTGGCTGCCGGCGTGCTCGCGTTTCTCGTGACGGGAGGAGGGCGCGAGCTGACCTCGCTGCCTTCACAGTCGGTCGGCCTCGTCGACGCGGGCTCGGGTGAGATCGTGGAGAGAATCGAGATCGGCGGTCTTCCCGGGCCGATCGCGGTCGGCGAAGGGATCGCATGGGTCGCGAACGCGCCGGACAGGTCGGTCACCGTCATCGATCGGCGAACCCATCGCGTCGTCCGAACGATCGGAGTCGGCACCGTCCCTTACCGCCTAGCGGCGGTCGGCGGTCTCCTCTGGGTCGCGAACGGATACGACGGGACGCTGACGCGCATCGACCCGCGAAACGGGCTCGTCTCGCGCGGGCTCCGCGCGGAGCCCGGCGCCACCGGACGCCTCGCCCTCGCGACCGGCGAGGGCTCGCTGTGGGTCGCGTCACAGGACAACGTGGTCGCGCGTCTCGAGGCCGAGACGGGCCGTCTCGTCGCACGCATCCGCGCCGTCCCGAAGCCCGAGGCGCTCGCAGTCGGCGCCGGCGGCGTCTGGGTCGCCGCTGCGACCGCGGCCACAGTCGCCCGCATCGACCCGCGCACGAACCGCGTCACACGCTCGATTCCGATCGGCGGGATCCCGTCCGCGGTTGCAACCGGCGCACGCAGCGTGTGGGTGGTGACGCCCGCAGAAGGTCTGCTCTGGCGCATCGACCCACGCACGAACTCGGTAACGGCCCGGATCGCCGTCGGTGCGAACCCGACGGCCGTCGTCGTCACGAATGGATCCGTCTGGGTCGCGCTGGGGTCGGTCGGGACGCTCGTCCGCGTCGATCCAGGGCGCGGCGCCGTTGCACAGAAGGTGCGACTCGGCCAGCCGATCGGCGGGCTCGCCGCCCAGGACGATCGCCTCTGGGTGAGCGTTCGCTAGGTTCGAAGCAGGGAAGCCCCAGCCGGTCGCAACCCACGGCAGCGGTCAGCCTCAGAGCCGATCTCGCGGCGGCGCGATTTGCCGGTCGGCCGGCGCCGTGACGCTGTTGCCTAACGAGGCAGCAGTGGCGTCGAATTCGTCCCCGAAACCTCTCCCCAACGTTGGAGTGCTAGAGCGCGCACGCGCCGGGCTGCGTGCGTTTATGAGGTTCCTCGGCCCTTCTATTGGCTCGTTCGATGATCGAGACCCTCCTGATTAAGGAGGTGCTCTTCGCTATCGGATCAGGCAACAGAAGTAGCCGTTTTGCAGGTCTTTCAAGCCCTCTGACGGACTCGAACCGTCGACCCCCTCCTTACCATTCAGCGCGACCTCCGAAGGTCGCATCAGGCGGCGTTTTTCCTGCAGTTCGGCCGGTTCGCGTCCTGGCGCGTCCTGTCTTCGAGCCGCCCCGGGTCGCCCCGGCAGACCCGTGACCTGTCCCCAGA
>JALYLO010000562.1 GCA_030774175.1 Actinomycetota bacterium | reverse complement strand
CGGTGACGTCGAGACCGGTCGCCCGCGACGCGCCGGTCACGCGCGCCCCCGCTTGCTCGAGGCCTCGCGCGGTAGCCGCACCGATCCCGCTCGAGGCTCCGGTGACGATCGCCCGCTTGCCGTCGAGGGTGCTCACAGGCCAAATCTACCCGCGGGTTAACGCCCACCTAAAACCAACCGGGACGGGAGACGTCTAAGTTCAGAGCCCCATGGAGCCTCTGGAACCGACCACCGGCCGCAGCGTCCGCCTCGCGCTCGTCGCGTTCGGCGTCCTTGCCCTATTGGGAGTCGTCGCGTTCGCGACCCGCAGCGGGTTCGGCGGCTCATCGAAGGCGACACCGACTCCGGGCTACGTGAGCTACGCGTTCACCGCCTTCCTGATCCTTTTCGTGCTGATGATCCCGGTCGCCGCGTACGTCTTCGTGATCCAGGCGCGCGAGGGCGAGGTGGCACGCAAGAGCTTCAAGAAGCGCTTGCTCCAGAACATCCTCACGGTCGCGTTCTTCGGAGTGCTCGCGTTCGGCGTCCTCTACCTCAAACGCCACCACGGCCACATCTTCAACATCAACCTGCAGGGACTGAGGAACCTCGGCCCGAAGAAGCACGCCCACCGGGGCGGGCCGACCTCCCGGTTCGAGCCGACCTTCGAGTGGCCCGTGCTCGCCATCGCCCTCGTCGCGCTGGTCGTTGGCGGCGTCTTCGCCTACCTCGGCCACCGCCGCCGCAAGCTTCGGACCGCGGTGCCACTGGAGCCGACGGTCGCGGAGGACTTCGTCGCCACGATCAGCGACGCGATCGGCGATCTCGAGGCGGAGCCTGATGCGCGCCGAGCCGTCATCGCCGCCTACGCACGCATGGAAGGCGTGCTCGCGCGGCACGGCTTGCGCCGCAAGCCGAGCGAGACCCCGGTCGAGTACCTCGGCCGCATCCTCGGCGGGCTCACCTCACGGGCGGATGCGGTCGCACGGCTTACAGGCCTGTTCGAGGAGGCCAAGTTCAGCCGCCACGAGATCGACGGCCCCATGAAGAGCGACGCGATCGAGGCGCTGCGGGCGATCCGCAACGACCTCCAGGGAGCGGTCGCGTGAGGCGGCACCTCTTCGACCTCGTCGTCCTCTTCCTCTTCATCTCGATCGCAGCGATCTACATCGCGCTCGCCCAGCCGGGCGTGCGCAACGTGACGCTGCACGCGTACGTGCTGCTCGTCGGCGGCTTGATCATGCTCGGCGTCGTCGCGGCCGCGGGAGACGCGGTGCCGAAACGGCACCGTTCGGAGTTCGACCGGGCACTCGGCGAGGCGGCCCGCGGCGACAGGCCGCTGCACGAGGTCGAGCGGATGGAACGCGAGGTGACCCTCGGCGCCGCGACGGCCTACGACCTCCATGTGCGCCTCGTCCCGCAGCTGCGCCAGATCGCCCAGGCACGCCTCGAGCGCACCGGGCGGGTGATGAGCCCGGAGACGCTCGGCCGCTGGTGGGAGCTGCTGCGTCCCGACCGCCCGGCGCCAGAGAACCGCCACGGCCCCGGCATCAGCCAGAACGAGCTGCGCGCCCTCGTCTCCGACCTTGAGAGGATGTAGCCATGGACCTGGACGAGGTCGGACGACTCTCCAACAAGCTCCTCGACGAGATCGAGAAGGCGGTGGTGGGCAAGCGCGACGCACTCGAGCTCCTGCTGCTCGGCCTCCTCGCGGACGGCCACGTACTGATCGAGGACTATCCCGGCCTCGCGAAGACGCTGATGGCGCGCTCGTTCGCGCAGGTCACGTCGATGGACTTTTCGCGCATCCAGTTCACGCCCGACCTGATGCCCTCCGACGTGACCGGCTCGTCGGTCTACAACCAGCGCGAGGCCGACTTCGAGTTCCGGCCGGGCCCGATCTTCGCGAACCTCCTGCTCGCGGACGAGATCAACCGCGCCCCACCGAAGACGCAGGCAGCGCTGCTCGAGGCGATGCAGGAGCGCCAGGTGACGAGCGAGGGCGAGACGCGCAAGCTCGGCCCGCCGTTCCTCGTGCTCGCGACCCAGAACCCGATCGAGTACGAGGGCACCTATCCGCTGCCCGAGGCGCAACTCGACCGCTTTCTGCTGCGGATGTCGGTCGGCTACCCGACGCGCGAGGACGAATGGCTCGTGCTCGCGAACCGCGCCGAACGCGGGCAGGACGAGATCGAGCTGGAGCCGCTCGTAGACCGGCAGACGCTGCTCGACATGCAGGCGGCGGTCGAGCGGGTCTACGTGTCCGAGCCGGTCGGCCTCTACATGGTCGACATCGCCGCGGCGACGCGGGACGCCCAGTCGATCCAGGTCGGCGCATCGCCGCGCGGGTCGCTGGCGCTGATGAAGCTCTCGCGCTGCCGCGCGGCGCTCGACGGCCGCGACTACGTGACGCCCGAGGACGTCAAGTCGATCGCGGTGCCCGCGCTCGCGCATCGCCTGACACTGCGTCCGGAGTTGTGGGTGCAGCGCGTCTCGGCCGAGGACGTCGTCCGGGAGCGGCTGGATACGGTGCCAACGCCCGCGGCCGAAGACCTCGCCCGCGCGTGACGCCCTGGGCGTCGCCGAAGCTCGCCGCGTACGCGGGGCTGTCGGCGGTCGGCCTGCTGACCGCCCTCGTCTTCGCGCGGCCCGAGCTCGTCGCGCTGACCGCGCCGTTCCTGCTGGCCCTCGCGGGCGGGCTCGCACTCGCGACACCACCCCGCCTCGAGATCGCTGTCGAGCTCGACGCCGAGCGCGCCCTGGAGGGCGACGAGTTCGGCGCTCGGATCGGACTGCGTTCGGAGACGCCCGTCGACCGGCTCGAGCTCTACCTCCGGCTGCCTCCGGGCCTCGAGGTCACCGGCGGGTCGAATCCCGTCGCGCTCCACCTCGCGGCCGGCGAGCGGCGCGAGCTCGAGGTCACGCTCCGAGCCGCGCGCTGGGGCGCCCACGTGTTGGGCCCAACGTATACGCGCGCGCACGACCCGCTCGGCTTCCTCGCCTGGGAGTCGGCCTCCGGCGCGCGGCCCCAGCTGCGCGTCTACCCGCGCGAGGAGGTGCTCCGGCGGATCCTCCAGCCGCGCGAGACACAGGCGCTGGCCGGCAACGAGGTCTCGCGGCGGAAGGGGGAGGGGATCGAATTCGCGGACATGAGGCCGTTCGCACCGGGCGACCCGCTGAAGCGCGTCAACTGGCGCGCGAGCGCCCGTCGGGGCGGCGGCGAGCTCTGGGTGAACGAGAGCCACCCCGAGCGAAACACCGACGTGATCCTCTTCGTCGACTCGTTCGCCGAGGCGCGGCTCGGCGGCGAGGGGACGCTCGACCTGGCGGTGCGTGCGACCGCAACCCTCGTCGACGCCTACGCGCGGCGGCGCGACCGCGTCGGGCTGATCAGCTTCGGCGGGATCCTCCGCTGGCTCGTGCCCGGCACCGGGCTCGTGCAGCTGTACCGGGTAATCGACGCCCTGCTCGACACCCAGATCGTCCTCTCCTACTACTGGAAGGAGATCGACGTGATCCCGCGGCGGACGCTGCCGCCGAGCGCGCTCGTGATCGCTCTCTCCCCGCTGCTCGACGGACGATCCGTCGGAGCGCTGCTCGACCTCCGTGCGCGTGGCTACGACCTCGCAGTGATCGACGTCTCGCCCGTCCCGTTCACCAGGCGGCCCACACACGGGCTCGATTCGGTCGCCTACGACATCTGGCGGCTGAGACGCGGTGCGCTCCGCCACCGGCTCCAGAGCGTCGGCGTCGCCGTCGCGGAGTGGACCGACGATGCTCCCTTGCAGGCCGTGATCGAGGAGGTGCGCGAATTCCGTCGCTACGCCCGGCACGCGCACGCCTGATCACCGGTCTCGGGGCGCTCGCCGCGCTCGCGGCGGGGGGCGGCTACGCAATGGCCGGCGCCGGCCGCTTCGCCTACCTCGCAGGCGGTGCGGCGCTCGCCGGGCTCGTCGCCATGGCGATCGCGATCGTGCTGCGGTGGCCGGGCGTGATCCCCTGGGCCGTGCTCGCCACCGGGGCCGGCTACCTGAGTGGGCGCGAGGGACGGGCGCTCGTCGACGGCTGGGCGGCGGTCGTCGGCGTCCTGCTGCTGCTCTCCGCGGAGCTCGCCTCGTGGTCGATCGAGCACGACGCGAGAATCCGCACCGAGGGCCCGCTGCTCGCGCGGCGCGTCGTCACACTCGCCGGGCTGGTTGCGGCAGCACTACTCGTGAACTTCCTGCTGCTCGCGACCGCCGCTCTATCGGCGCCCGCAGGCATCCTCCTGGCGGCCGCGGGTGTCGGCGCGGCGGTGACGGCCGTGGGCGTCGTCCTTCGCCTCGTGCGCGCGTGAGCCTCCTCCTCGCCGCAGCGGCACGGGCCGCGGGCCCCAGCGGCAACCTCCCGGTTTGCCGACTGGGGCCGCGGCGTGATCTACGACTTCGCGCGCCGCTCGGAACTGCGCCGCTAGGAACTTCGCTGCCTAACCAACGCTGATCACGGACGTGCGCTGCTCGGTGTGGCCGTTCTGCTCGTTCGCGACCGCCGTCACCGTGTACGTGTGGCCCTTCACCGGAGTGAAGACCGGCGTGAACGTGATCGACTGGTCATGCGTGAGCGTGGCGACGGGCTGGCCGACGGCAACGGACTTGCTGCCGTCCTTGACCGTGTAGGTGAGGCCGATCTGCGAGCCGGGAACCGCGTAGTGCGACAGGTACGGCACGTACATCGTGACGTGGGCGGGCACGCCGGCCTTCGTGGTCGACGTCGTCCCGTCGATCAGCCGGGCGAAGGCCCCGAACTGGGCGTAGGCCGGCTTCTGGACGCCTTGCGGCGAGAGGAGGCCGCTCTGCCACGGGTTCCCGACGCTGTCGCGGAACACGAACCAGATGAACATCTGCACGTTCGGGTCGTTCTTCGCCACCGTCAGAGCCTGCTTCGCGTACGCGGCCTGCGTCGCCGGCGTCACGCCGTTCGGCTCACCCGGCTTCGTCTCGTGACCGTACTCGGTGATCCAGACCGGCACCGAGCGGTGGAAGAACTTCTTCAGGTCGGCCTCGAACTTCGGCAGCGTGGAGAGCGTCACGTTCGGGTAGCGCACCTTCTGCAAGGGCGGAAGGTTCGGTGACGTCGGATATGGGTGGTGCGCCCACGCATCGAACTTCAACCCCTTCTCCTGCCCGAGCAGCTTCGCGAACGTGCCCGGGGCGACCGAGCCACTTTTGCCGGCGAGAGGCCTGTCGCGCCCACGCGCAGACGTCTCCCCGATCGCGACCTTCGCGGCCGGATTGCCCGCCTTGATCCCGGCATACGCGGCCCGGTAGAGCTTTGCGTAGTTCGCCGCGCCGACGATCTTCTTGCCGGCGTACTGGGGCGTCAGGAAGAGCTGGATGTTCGGCTCGTTCCACACCGACCAGAGGCCGACGATCCCGTTGCCCGTCCGGCCGCTGTAGCGCGTCGCGAGCATCCGCGTGAACGTCGTCAGGTCTCCGAGGCGCTTCGGCATCACGTTCGGCGCCTTGCCGCCGTTCGCCCACTTTGGGGTGCCGGTGACGTCGACCATCACCCGCAGGCCGTAGAGCCCGGCCTGGAAGACGAGATCGTCGAGGTCGTTCAGCCTGTACGCGGGATCGTCTCCGTCCGCGGCATTCGCGGGCTTCGTCGGGGCGATCGACGGCCACGACGCAGTCGTGTGGATGACGGATGCACCCGTAACGGCCGCGGAGCGAAGATTGTCGGCGCGGTCCGGCGACCAGCGGAACGTCGGGTCGTCGAAGAACCCGATCGGCATCCGTGGCGCGGCGTGGACGGTGCCGGCCGGGATGGCCAGCAATGCGGTAAACGCGATCAGCGCAAAGCGCGCGGCTTTCAGCACGGGCGAACCTCCTTGAGCTCTATTTCCCTGGGCGCGGGGGGAACCGGGGGACCGTAGCGAGGTCGTTTGAGGGGCTTGTAAAGAGATGCAATCCAGGCCGCAACTAGGGTATAGAGCGATGCGGCTGCCCTCGTTCGAGCGGTTCGGGCTGGTGCCGGTCGTGCTCTGGCTCGCGCTCGGCGCAGGGCTCGCGGCGTTCACAAGCCGGGTCACAGACTGGTTCGTGATGACCGACGAGCTGCTCTACGAGCGGCTCGCGCTCAGCGTCATCCGGCTGCATTCGCCGCTTCCCCACGTCCACGACCAGTTCGTCCCGAGCATCAACCAGCTCTACCCGCTGATCCTGGCGACGGTGCTCGGCACCGGCAACGTGGCACAGGGCCTGCACCGGGCGCACGTCCTGAACGCGTTCGTCATGGCCTCGGCCGCGGTGCCCGCGTATCTGCTCGCGCGGCGCGTCGCGGGGCCTCGCTGGGCAGCGTCGCTCGCAGCGGTCCTCTCGGTCGCTGTGCCGTGGATCGTGCTCTCGTCGTTCCTGCTCACGGAGGTCGCCGCGTATCCGGCATTCCTGTGGGCGCTGCTCGCGTTCCAGGCGGCGACCGCGACGCCGTCGGCGCGCAACGACCTCCTCGCCGCCGCCGGGCTCGTCCTCGCAGTCGTCGCGAGGACGCAGCTCGGTGTGCTCGCTCTCGTCTTGCCGGTGGCGGTCGTGCTGGACGCGCGCGGAGGTCGCGCCGCCCTTCGCGCGCACCGGGTGCTGGCCGCCGCCTACGCGGCCGGCTTCGTCGTCGCGCTCGCGCTGGTCGCGAGCGGCCGTAGCGTGCTCGGCACCTACTCCGCGACCGCGCATGGGAACCCGCTCCCGCTACGCATCGTCCCCGCCTTGGGGGAGCACCTCGCCGCGATCGGGCTCGGCCTCGGCATCCTGCCCTTCCTGGTCGGAGGCGCGTGGCTCGCGTCGAACGCCGTGGCCTCCGCGACACGGGAGCGGCGGATCTTTGCCCTGCTCGCCTCGCTCGCGACCGTGGTGTTGACGATCGAGGTCGCGTCGTACGATCTCCGCTTCGCCGGCGGGATCGTTCGGGATCGCTACCTGTTCTATGTCGCCCCGTTGATCATCGTCGCGTTCACCGCCGCGCTGGCGAGCGGGCGCTGGCCGCGGCGCTCGCTCGCCGTGCCGCTCGCCGTGCTCGTCTACGGCTTCGCCGAGTCGAGCTTGCCCGTGTTCGAGAAGCTGAACGTCGACACGCCGGTCGCGATCCTCGACAACTATCTCGGAAGCTCGCTCGGCGGGCTGACGGCGGAGCGCAGCTTCCTCGTCGCAGCCGCCGCGCTCGGAACGCTGCTCGTGCTGGAAGGAACCGTGCTGCTCCGGCACGCATATCTCGCGGCGCTCCTGGCCGGCTTCGCGCTCGTCGTCCTGCCCGCGGAGACGGGCTATGCCTTCCAGCGGCTCTTCCGCGTCGACGGCACCGCCGGCCGGCCGCTGTCGTCACCCGGGAGCAGCGAGTTCGAATGGGTCGATCGAACGGTCGGGCGCGCGGCGCACGTGACGGCCGTCCCGTACCCGATGCTGCCCGGCGACTACTGGGCCGGCGTGGCCTACTGGTGGGACCTCGAGTTCTGGAACGAATCCGTCGACCGCAGCGCCGGCGTCCCGCACCACTTCGAGTGGACGCCGAGCACGTTCCCGAAGCTCGACCTCCGCTTCGACCGGCGGGGGCGCGCAAACGTGTCGCCGTCCGTCTACGTCGCACAGAGCGTGGGTGATGCGCGCTTCCACATCGTCGGCAACGTCGTCATCAACGACCGCGGCCTCTTCCTCGTCGAGCCGGAGCAACCCTGGCGCGCGGACTGGGTGTCGCGCGGGCTCTACGACGACGGCTGGACGAAACCCGGAGTCAGCGCCCGCATCCGCGTCTTTTCGTACCCGGGCCAGAACCGCGGCGTCATGCGCTCGCTGACCGTCTACCTCCTTGCGCCGAGCGGGATCGCCGCCCGCCCGTTTTCCCTCGAGTCGAACGTCCAGGACGTCGACGGCACGGTGGGCAGCGGCGAGGTGAGCGCAGATGTGTCGCTGTGCGTGCCGCGCAACGGCTTCTCGGAGATCCGTCTCTCGAGCCCCGACGCGTCGCCGATCTACGGGGACCCGACCTCCGAGGTGACGATCGGCAGCGGGCGCGCTGCGGGAGTCCTGGTGACGCGGATCTACCTCTCGGGCCAGATCGGCGCGGACTGCCGGGCGTAGCCTCGAACTCAGGCGGCCGCCCAGGAGCGGAAAACCGTAAGCAGCTCGGCCTCCGCCTCGGGTGAAAGGTCGTCGGGCGTGATCGTCCCGACGATCCGGATCGTCTCGCGGAGCTGGCGAAGGTACTCGACGCAGGCGTCGCAGCGCGCGATGTGCTCCTCGAAGCGACGCGCGTCGGCAGAGGTAAGCGCACCCTCGAGATAGTCGGTCACCAGCTCGACGAGCTCTTGGCAGCTGAGGGCTTCGGTGTCGATCATCCGGTCTCCAGGGCGAGGTAGTCCTCGAGGGCATTGCGCACCTTCGCGCGGGCGCGGTGGAGCAGCACTCGTTGATTGACTTCGGTGATGTCGAGGGCGTTACACACCTCGTCCGAGCTCCAGCCCTGAACGTCGCGCAGCGTGATCACGGCCCGCTGGCTCGCAGGCAGGCTCTTGATCGCCTCGGCGATGCGGGCGCGTGTCTCGGACGCCAGCAGACGCTCCTCCGGCAGGTCGCGCGGCGGCGACGACCAGGCGCCAGGGTGGCGCTCGTGGTCGTCCGGCAGGAAGCGATCGGCGTCAACTGCCGCCTCCGGCACGCGGGCCGGATCCTGGAGCGATGAGAACGGGATGGCGCGCCCCTCGCGCTGCGCACGGGTCTTCGCAGTGTTCACGAGGATGCGGAAGACCCACGTCTTGAGCGACGAGCGGCCCTCGAAACGCTCGAGCGCACCGAGCACGCGAAGCCACGTTTCCTGCACGACCTCCTCCGCAATCGCGCGGGACGGGACGAAGATCTGGGCGACGCGAAGGAGCGAGGCGTGCCACTCGCGGACGAGGACGCGAAACGTCTCCTCGTCGCCCGCTCTCAGGGCAGCGACGAGCTCGGCATCGGTGCGCGCCACGCGGTGACGGTACTAGTCGGCGGTAGCGTCGACGTCGACGCCGACGACCTCTGCGTCCCCATCGACCTCGAGCGCGCCTTCGGCCTCGGCGATCAGGGCGTCGGCCGCCGCCTGCTTCTTGTCATCCTTCTTCTCCTGCTTGCGCGCGCGCTTCTCGCGCACCGCCTGCTCGCGTGCGAGCTTCGCCATTGTCGTCTGACGCTTCGAACTCGATGCCATTCAGGCCTTCCTCTCTTGCCGGGGTGGGAATGGGCGGTGCAGACCTAGAACGACCCTGCAAACGGTGTGTTTCTTACCGGCTGGGTCTGCACGGGGGTCTGCCCGCGCGAACACGTCCGAACAGTTTAGCCCGGTCGATCTCCCGGCAGTCGACCGCGCGTGCGTGTATCGGTCGGCGGCGACGGTCTTGGACCGCCGCGACTGTCGCCCACGAGTGGCCCTGCCGGTGCTAGAAACGGCCGCGCAGCAGGAACACGAGAATCAGCACGACGAGCAGCAGGAACAGGAACTTGCTGATGAAGATCCCGCCCGCCAGAGCGAGGATCAGGATGATCAGGAGGATCAGGAGCATGAGGGGTTCTCCTTCTTCGAGGGATGCTCGGGCGCGCAGCCGATAGAGACGTCGGCCCGCGTCCTGCGGCTGGACTGACGGCAATTCCCCCGTTCGCCGTGCCGCCATCGCACCCTTCCGATTCCGGCCCGTAGCTGGTGCCCTGACCTACGGGCGCTCGCGGCAGGACCCTCTATCGCGCATGATCGAAGCTGGCATCCACGCCCGAGTGGTGAAGAGGGCAGGCCCCAGACAGGGCAGGAGAAACGCGCTGCACCCCAAATGCCTGCTGGGACCCAGTTCTTTGTGTGGCCTCTCGAAGAAGGTCACACACCGGACGAGGCAGAGAAACCCCTATAACGGAGGTTCATCCAATGGGCGTCGGAGTCAGTCTCATCCTGATCGCAGCCGGCGCGATCCTCACCTGGGCCGTCAACGCGACGGTCTCCAGCGTCAACATCCACACCGTTGGCGTCATTCTCATGGTGGTCGGCGTTGTTGGCCTGATCCTCTCACTGGTCTTCTGGTCGAGTTGGGGCGGCGCGGGTGGAGCACGTCGACGGACGACCACGGTTGAAAACGGCCCCTCTGGCCCGTAAGACGGCGGGTTTGAATCATGTCGAAAGGAGCGAGAGGCGGCCGATCAGCCGCCCGCCCCTCTCGAGCCGTGGCATTCGCCCCGAAGCTAGGCGCTGTCCGGCGGGTTGTCGAACGTCGCGCTCTCGCGGGATTGAGGAGTGCATCGACGGGCCGCTGAACGGGGTGCTCGAGGTCGAGCCGGTCATCGGCGTGGCACCCCCGTCGAGCCTGAGATAATCGCAAAGGGTGACTGTCGATCAGGCCACGACCAGATTGATCGCGCTCGCGAGGGCGAACGGCGGGATTCTGACGGCGGCCCAGGTCGAGGCGGACGCGGAACTCGTCGAGGATCGGAATGTGGTGTCCGCCGCGGCGCACGCGCTAGCGGGCTCGACCAATGCTTTCGGGTCGAGCGAAGGCGCGGCAGGGTGGTTTCCGTACGCCGAAATCCGCATCACCGATCTTCGCTCCTAGAGAACCGAGCGGTTCCCTCGAATGAGGGTCAACAGCTCGGCGCTTCGAGCCGAGACAAGGCTAACGAAGAGGTCAGGGTCACTCTCGAGCCCGCGAGCCGCATGCGGGATCAGAGTCTCTCTCGGGCCTCGGTGGTCGGAACGACTCTCGGCTCACTCAGGTGGGGCGAAGTCTTTCCCCTGACCGCCGGTTTTCTGGAAGAGCCGCCCAGCCGCAAGGCGGCTCTTCCGCGCGCCTGCTTCCAGAGGCCCCTTGAGAGCGGAGATTCGCCCGATAACGGTTAGCCGGCGCGGCGCGGCTGTAGGACCTATAGACACCATCGGCACAAAGTGCTTTGTTCCCCGTACGGCCGGTAGCGGGGAACCAGAGAGTTCGCACCTTTACCGGGCGCTTGTCCCGTTCGGACTTCCGCAGCCGGGGGAGGGGCCGAGGAGGGTCAACGCCCTCCTCGGCCCACACGCCTGACGAGCCTCGATCGTCGCCCGCTGAACGGCGCCGATTGCACGAGCTGTTGGCGATCTTTCCCAACGAGGTGACCGCGGCGCAAGAACGTGCGATATCGGCGCACCATGACACATCTGACCCACACAACCATGCGGGTTTCCGCACGGCTGCGTGGGTCAAGATGGGCGGTGCAGGGCTCGAACCTGCGACCCTCTGCGTGTAAGGCAGATGCTCTCCCAGCTGAGCTAACCGCCCCTTGGGTAACGGACCAGCCTCCAGGGTAACCGCGCTGGTATAGTTGCGTTCTCAAGTATCTATGCAGCTCGGGATCTACACCTTCGCGGAAGTCACCCCGGACCCCCGAACGGGCCTGGCGGTCACCCCTGCCCGCCGTCTCCGCGACCTGCTCGAGGAGGTCGAGCTCGCCGACCAGGTGGGGCTCGAGGTCTATGGGGTCGGCGAGCATCACCGGCCGGAGTTCGCGGTCTCCGCGCCCGCGGTCGTCCTCGCGGCCGCGGCGGAGCGCACATCGGCGATCCGCTTGACGAGCGCCGTGACCGTGCTCAGCTCCGACGACCCCGTCCGCGTCTTCCAGGACTTCGCGACGCTCGACCTGCTCTCCGGCGGCCGCGCCGAGATCATGGCCGGGCGCGGGTCGTTCATCGAGTCTTTCCCGCTCTTCGGCTATCGACTCGGCGACTACGACGAGCTCTTCGCCGAGAACCTCGAGCTGCTGCTCGCCCTGCGCGAGTCCGAGCAGATCGCGTGGTCGGGCCGACACCGTGCGCCCCTCTCCGGCCAGGGCGTCTACCCACGCCCCCTCCAGGACCCGCTGCCGGTCTGGGTAGCGGTCGGCGGCACGCCGGAGTCGGCCGTGCGCGCAGGGACGCTCGGCTTGCCGATGGCACTCGCGATCATCGGCGGACTGCCGGAGCGCTTCGCGCCTTTCGCCGAGCTGCACCGGCGCGCCGCCGCAGAGGCTGGCCACGGGCGACTGCCTCTGAGCATCAATTCACACGGGCTCGTCGCCGACGACGGGCGACAGGCCGCCGACGAGTTCTTTCCGCCTCTCAAGTCGATGATGGACAAGATCGGCCGAGAGCGCGGCTGGTCGCCGCTCACCCGCGCCGGCTACGACGCGATGCTCGACGTGAGAGGGGCGCTCGTCGTCGGCAGCCCGGAGCAGGTGGCCGAGAAGATCCTCTTCCAGCACGAGATCTTCGAGCACGATCGCTTCATGATCCAGTTCACCGTCGGCGCGATGCCCCACGAGAAGATCATGCGCTCGATCGAGCTCTTCGGCACCGAGGTCGCGCCCCTCGTGCGGGCGGAAGTCGCGCGCCGCGCCGTTCCCGTGTAGGAGCCGGGGTAGTACCCCCAGCGGGATTCGAACCCGCGCTACCGGCGTGAAAGGCCGGCGTCCTAGGCCACTAGACGATGGGGGCGTCCGGTGGAGGGTACCGTTGCGACGTGGCGGAGATCCGCGACGCGACCTGGGACGATTTCGATGCGGTGTTCGGCCTGCTCGACGCACGAAGCCGCGCGGCGTTCGGGATCTCGGAGCAGCAGCCGGCGTTCCTGCGCGGGCGCTGGGAGCTTCCGGCGAACGGCAGATGGGTTGCGGTCGAAGACGGTGCCGTGGTCGGCTACGTCGAGCTCGGCGAGGCGCAGGAGCTCGTCCACGCCGCAACCGATCCGACAGTCGGCGACGCGCTGCTTGCGCACGTGGAGGCTCAGGCCCGCGCGCGCAGCTTCGATCACGTGTCCGCGACGGCAGTACCGGAGGACGCGCCGCTGTACAGCGCGCTGCAGCGGAACGGCTACGCGCTCGAGCGCGAGATCCTCCGGATGTGGCGGATGCTCGACGGCGATCGCCCCGTCGCGGTCTGGGCGGACGGCGCCGCGATTCGCGCCTACACCGACGCCGACGGCGAGTGCGTACACGCGCTCCTCGACGAGGCGTATGCCGGCTGGGACAGCGACTACGTCTCGCGCACCCACGAGGGCTGGCTCTCGTTCATGACGGCGCACGACGGCTTCGACCCTGCGATGTGGTTCCTCGTCGAGCGCGAGGGCGAGCTCGTCGCGTGCGCGCTGCACTGGAAGGAGCATCAGGGGCGCGGCTGGGTTAAGGAC
>JALYLO010000561.1 GCA_030774175.1 Actinomycetota bacterium | reverse complement strand
GTGATCAAGCGGTGCTCGGCGCCACGCTGGAGCGCGAGTCGCAGACGGCAGCAGGCGCTCTCGACGTCCTTCGTGCGCCAGAAGACCCGGCCGCCGGCTTTTGCCGCGGCCAGCTCGGGCGGAGTCGTGTCGCGCGCGACCTCGAATGACCCGAGGTCGGTCTCGCCCGGGTTGCCGTCGGGGCTGCGGGCAACGAGGCGGACCGGGTGCGTTCCCGGCGCGAGCGCGAGCGGCGTGTAGCGGAACGTGTGCCAGCCGCCGGACCAGGTGTAGCCGTCCACCGCCTTGCCGTCGACGACGAGCGCGACCTTCGCGATCTTGGAAAGCCAGAAGCGGACGACGAGGGCGTCGCGGACGCCGTCCTGCGGGCGCGGGTAGACGACGCGCGTCACGCTCGGCCCGGTCAGGCGCGGCGGCTCGGTCTCGTAGAGCTCGAACCGCTGCACCATGTCCGCCCAGACGGGATCGCCGGTTCGGGTGTCGAGCAGCTTCAGCAGGCCGATCACGTAGTCCTGGTAGTGGAGGTTCGACTCGACGCCGAGCGCGTACCGCGACCAGTGGCCGGTGTCGAAGCGCGGCAGCATCGTCTTCGCCGCTGTGAGCAGCCGGCTCGCGTATTCCGCGGCCCCTGAATCATTGGTCAGCTTTGCGTAGTCGCCGATCGAGATCGCGCTCTGGAGCTGCGCGTTGAGGACGACGTCGCGGCGACCGCTGTAGAGGCGGATCCAGGGCCCGGAGGGCAGCTTGCGGTCGAGCGAGCCGGGGATCGCCAGGAAGGCGCGGCGTGCGAGCCCGGTCTCACCGTCGCGTGCGAGCGCCTGTGCCATCACGGCCTGTGCCATCCCCGAGCTCCAGGGAGCATGAACCCGCCCGAAGTCGAACGGGTACTCCCAGGCGAGTGCGCCGTCCGGCTGGGGCATCGCGCGTGCGGCCAGCGCCGAGGCGAGGGTTCGCGCTCCGCCGGTGTCGCCGGCGGCAACCAGCGCGTTCAGCTGCGAGGCATTGGCGAGCGGGTGGAACTGGAGGCCCTTGCCGGCAAAGAAGCGGTAGACGACTCCGTCCGAGCCGGTCACGTCGGTGCCGTCCGCGGGCACCCGGTTGCTGTCGAGGTAGTCGGCGTTCTCCGCCAGCGTCGTGTAGAGCTCGAGCGCGCGCGGCGCGATCGGCGACTTCGGCGTCCCGACCTGGGCGAGCACGCCGTCGAGGAGGCGCGCGCGGAGCGGCGGGACCCGGTCGCGCACGGCCCGCGCGTGGCCGAGGATGCCGAGGTAGCGGCTCTCGTCGGCCGGGCTCAGGTAACCCGCGTGCACTGACCGCGCGAGCGCGGCGCGCGCACCGTGCGCCTCGCGCGTCCAGGCCGCGTCCGCGGCCCGCGCGGCAGGTGCGAGCGCGAAAACGAGCAATGCTGCGACCAGCGACCGGACACCCATGACCCCGGTCCGATGGTAGACGATTCGTCGCGGGTTGGTAGCGAGGGCGCGTATTCACGCCCCTCCAACGCCGTCGGCAATTCGTCTACGCGGCTCTGGCCGGCTCGAGCGCTGCGGGCGGCGTTTGCTGCTCTACCGCTCGTGGGCGGCGGGAGAGCAAGTTGTTCGCGACGAGCGCGGTGATCGTGAGTGCGGCGCCGCCGAGCTCGACCCCGCCGGGCCGGTAACCGCGGGCGATCTCGATCGCGAAGGTCGTGACCGGGATCAGGTTGCCGAACAGGGCGGCGTTCTGCGGGCCGATCAGCCCGATCGCGGCGTTCCAGGTCAGGACAGCGAGGAAGGCGCCGGGGATGGTGAGGTACGCGATCTGCGGCGTGACCGCCGAGACCTGGTGCGCGGACGGCAGCGCCACGAGCCCTGACCCGATCGCGACAGCGGTCGCGGCGGCCAGCGCGATCCAGCCGAGCGAGGCCGTCAGCGCCGTGTAGCGGAGCACTGAGAGGTCCGGCAGCTCCGCGGCACCGAGTCCGTAGAGAACGAAGCTGAACACGCCTGCGAGGACGAGCGCGTCGCCCCAACCGATCGATCCGCTCAGGATCGACGACGGGTGGCCGCCGCTGATCACGAGCACCACCCCGGCGAGGGCGACCCCGAGCAGGACGACTGTCTCGGAACTTTGTTGCCGCGGAACGAAGGAAGTACGATGAGTCGAACTGACCGGTAGGCACAACGCACGACAAGGCGCGGGCCTGCACGCTCGTCTTTCGCAAGCCCTCCGCAAGCCTGCCCAGGCCGGTCACCGTGTCGTTGTCGTCGGAGGCGGCTTTGGTGGGCTGTGGGCGGTTCGCGGGCTGAGGCGCGCACCGGTCGAGGTGACGCTCGTCGACCGGCAGAACTTCCATCTCTTCCAGCCGCTCGCCTCCCAGGTGGCGACAGGCGCTCTGTCGGCTGCGGAGATCGCGACGCCGCTGCGCGCGGTGCTCAAGCGGCAGGCGAATGCGCGCGTGCTGCTCGCGGAGGTGACCGGCTTCGACCTCGAGCGCGGGGAAATCGTCCTCGACCGTCTGCCGAACGGCCGGCGAGGGAGCACGCTCGCCTATGACACGCTGGTCCTCGCCGGCGGTTCGCGCTACTCCTACTTCGGTCACGACGAATGGAGACTGCACGCGCCGGAGCTGAAGTCACTGGCCGGCGCGCTCGAGATTCGCTCACGCATCCTGGGCGCATTCGAGGCAGCGGAGGTCGAGCACGATGCCGTCCGCCAACGGAGCTGGCTCACGTTTGTCGTCGTCGGTGCCGGCCCCACCGGGGTCGAGATGGCGGGTCAGATCGCCGAGCTTGCGCGAAACACGCTGCGACGGGACTTTCGCTCGGTCGACACCCGGCTGGCGCGCGTTCTCCTCGTCGAAGCCGCCGATCGCGTCCTCACGAGCTTCCCGGAGTCGCTCTCGAAGAAGGCGGCACGCGCGCTGGAGCAACTGGGCGTAACGCCGCTCGTCGGGCACACGCTGGTCGACGTCGCCGCCGACTCGGTGGCGATCCGCGCCGCGAGCGGCCAGGTCGAGCGTATCGATGCGCGCACCGTGATCTGGGCCGCGGGCGTCACGGCTTCGGATCTGGCCGGTGCGCTCGCTCGCGCGGCGGGCGGCGAGGTCGATCGAGCCGGCCGGGTCACCGTCGGCGCCGACCTGACGCTGCCCGGGCACCCGGAGGTCGTGGGGATCGGCGACATGGTCAGGGTGCGATCAAGCGACGGCGCCATTGCCCCGCTCCCCGGGGTCGCGCCCGTCGCGATTCAGCAGGGCCGCTACGCCGCACGCCTGATCGACCATCGCCTTCGCGGGCGAACCCTCCCACCGTTTCGGTACGTCGACAAGGGCAACCTCGCCACGATCGGGCGTTCCAAAGCGGTTGCCGACATCAAGGGAGTCCGACTCGCCGGATTCGCCGCCTGGGCGGTCTGGCTCGTCGTCCACCTCTTCTACCTGATCGGCTTCCAGAACAGGCTGCTCGTCGTCCTCCGCTGGGCGATCAGCTTCGTCACGCACGGACGCGGCGCACGGTTGATCGCGTCGACGCCCGTCGGCAGCTCGCAGGAAGAGGAGCGCAAATGACGAGGTCACTCGTCGGACGCGTTCGACTCGCTACGCGGGTGTGTCGACGCCGGGGTCGTCCTGTGCGAGCAGGATCGCGAGCAGGGATCCGATGTCGATGTCGCGCTGAATAGGCAGCCCGAGGGGTACGTCGGTTCTCACGCTGTAGAGGTTGCGCCGCCCCTCCCGCTCGCGATCGATGTACCCGGCTTTGGCGAGGTCGGCGACGATGCGCTGGGTTGCCCGCTCGGTGATGCGCAGCAGCCCGGCAATGTCCCGCATGCGGATCCGCCGGTCGTGCGCGATCAGGAGCAGCGTCTTGCCGTGGTTCGTGAGGAATGCGAAGTCCGGCACGGCGTGCAAGGTACGGGCCTTCTCTGCTGAAGTCGGCGACATTTGGAATCGCGACAAATAATACACGAAAAGAGATACGCGACAGAAAGTTCGTGTATAGTTAGAGGCCTCAAGCTTGCCGGTGCGAGTCGCGTACACAAGAGATTCAATCCATCGAGGGGGACTCATGAGACGTATTCCGTTGTTGCTGGTCGTCATGGCCGGCGTTCTCTCGGCCATTTCGGGCTCGGCCCTTGCGGCGGCCGTGCGTACGGCCGCGAGCCCGCCGGTCAACAATTCGTTGCCCACAATCGGCGGCACTGCCCAGGAGGGGCAGACGCTGACGGCCTCAAACGGTTCGTGGGGGGGTGTGACGCCGATCGGCTACGCCTACCAGTGGCAGCGCTGCAACTCGTCCGGGAGCGCCTGCGGGTCGATCGGCCAGGCGACGCATCAGAATTATGTCGCTTCGAACGGCGATGTCGGTAGGACGATCCGGGTTGAAGTGACGGCCACGAATGCCGACGGTACGAGCCAGGCGCTGTCCGGTGCGACAGGTGCGATTGCTGATCTCGGCGCTGCTCCGGCGAACACGAAGCAGCCGAATCCCTCCGGCACGGTGCAGGAGGGGCAGACGGTCACGGTCGACAACGGCAGCTGGTCGGGTGGAAAGCCGATCACGTTCAGCTATCAGTGGCAGACCTGTACCGCTACCAACCCGGTCTGCACGGACATCGCCGGCGTGACCGGTGCGAGCTACCTGATCGGCACGAGCCAGGTCGGCTCATTGTTGCGTGCGATCGTTACCGCCACGAACTCGACGGGAAAGAACTCGGCCTTCTCGAACCTGACGACCGCAGTCCTGGCGAAGGCCGGCTCACCCGTCAACTCGAGCTTGCCGACGATTTCCGGTTCGGCATCGGTTGGGCAAAGGCTTCAGGCCTCGACGGGTGTCTGGACCGGGGCGGCGAACGGGTTCAGCTACCAGTGGAGTCGCTGTAACTCGAACGGGAGCGGCTGCGCGAGCGTCTCCGGCGCGACCGGTCAGAGCTACGGTGTCGGCCAGGCCGACCTCGGCATGGCGCTCCGGGTGAGCGTCACGGCGGCGAACTCGAACGGCTCGACGAGTGCGACGTCCGCCGCTTCTGTGATCGCGGCCCGATCGGTTCTGACCGCCAGGTTCAACGCCGTGCTTCGCGCGGGCCAGGAGGTCGTCCGCCCGAAGGGTGTACCGACCCGTGCGGCGGGACACTTCACCGCGAAGCTCACCGGCAGGACGCTCAGGTGGACGCTGACGTTCTCTCACCTCAGCGGCCGTCCGACCGTCGCCCGCCTGCACAAGGGCGTCCGCGGCGCGAACGGCGTGGCGTTCAAGTCACTCTGCCGCCAGTGTCTGTCGCCCGCTCACGGCACGGTCACATTGACCGCTTCCCAGCGCGACGCGCTGCGGCGCGGCCGGACCTACGTGAACATCTACACGATCAGAAACACACACGGCGAGATCCGCGGTCAAATCAACCGCGTGAGCTAGACCGAGCAAGCAGGTCCCGCGTTCGCGCGGCACTCATCGTCGACGAGTGCCGCGCTGTGCGGGAGCCGCGAGCGCGGAAGGGTGGAGGAGGGGTACGAGAGGCTGCCAAGGCGCGCCCTCCACGAGAACGAACACGCCGTCCGGGAGCTCGTCGAGCGGCCCCTCGCGGCGGAGCTGCGTGCCCGTGCCAGGTTAGTCGCCGACGTGGTTTTCGGCCCGGGTGCGATGAGTTTTCCGGCGCTGCTCCGTCTAAGGGTCAGATGACAACCGAACGGGAGGAGGCACCAATTGCGACCATCACCGAGACCACGGTGGCCACTCAGGCCTACCAGGTGTACATCAAGGCGAGCCCGGAGGCGATCTGGGTCGCGATCACGAAGTCGGAGTGGACGCAGCGCTACGGCTATGGCGGGCGAGTCGACTACGACCTCGTTGCCGGCGGCTCCTTCCGGGCGTACGCGACGGAGGGCATGCTCGCAATGGGCGCGCCCGACGTGATCATCGAGGGCGAGGTCGTCGAGGCTGACCTGCCGCGGAAGCTCGTGCAGACATGGAATGCGCTGTTCGACCCCGAGATCGTGGCGGAGGCCGTCACGCGCGTCACGTGGGAGACCGAAACCGCCGAGGGCGGCGTCACGAAGCTGACGCTGACCCACGAGCTCGACGGCGCGCCGATGACCGCGGCGCTCGTCGGCGGAGCCGTTCCCGGCACCGGTGGTGGGTGGGCCTACGTCCTCAGCGACCTGAAGACGCTGCTCGAGACCGGCAAGCCGCTCGCAGGTTGAGAGGCGAGACCCCCAACGAACAAACAGCGACCAGCGCCTCGCCGAGGCGCTGGTGCTCCGTCGAGGACCACAGCCCTTCCGGCGCGTCGAGGCGAGCCCGTAGGATGAGCGTCGTGCAGGATTCGCCGCGCACGCTCAGGCCTGCGGCCAACGAGCTGGAGAGCCGGCTCGAGCAGCATCGGGCGGAGCTGACCGGGTACTGCTACCGGATGCTCGGCTCGCCGTTCGAGGCCGAGGATGCCGTCCAGGAGACGCTCATCCGCGCTTGGCGCAACTACGACCGGTTCGAGGGGCGGGCAGCGCTGCGCTCGTGGCTCTACCGCATCGCGACGAACGTGTGCCTCGACATGTTGAACGGAAGAGAGCGCCGCGCACGTCCGATGGACCTCGGGCCGGCGCAGGAGCCCGTGGCCGCGAACCTGAACACGCTGCCCGAGGCGACGTGGATCCAGCCGATCCCCGACGGCCTCGTCGCACCGGAGAGCGATCCGGCGGAGGTGGCCATCGCGCGCGAGACGATCCGGCTCGCGTTCGTCGCCGCCTTACAGCACCTTCCGCCGCGCCAGCGGGCGGTGCTGATCCTGTGCGAGGTGCTCCGCTGGCAGGCGGCGGAGGTCGCGGAGCTCCTCGACACGAGCGTCGCGTCCGTGAACAGCGCGCTGCAGCGAGCCCGCGCAACCCTCGCGGCCGGCGACGTGAGAGCCGCCGATCCGTCCCCGCCGCTGGACGAGGCGGACCGCGCGCTCCTCGTGCGCTACGTCGAAGCCTTCGAGCAATACGACATCGACGCGCTCACGTCCCTGATCCAAGAGGACGCGACGCAGTCGATGCCGCCGTACGACCTCTGGCTGCGCGGGCGTGACGACATCCTTCGCTGGTGGTTCGGGCCCGGGATCGGCTGTCGCGGTTCGCGGATGATTCCGACGGTTGCGGCGAACGGCTCGCCTGCGTTCGGGCAGTACAAGCCAAGCGCTACCGGTGATGGCTACGAGCCGTGGGCGCTTCAGGTGCTCGAGGTGTCAGCCGGTCGGTTCGTCGAGTTCACGTTCTTCCTCGACACCGACACGCTGTTCCCCCTCTTCGGCTTGCCCGCTCGGCTCGACGCGTAACACGTCGCGCAGGCCGACGAAGGCGAGTAGCTCCTGCAGCTCGCTCGAAGCGTGGCGCAGCCGGATCTCCAGGCCGAGGCGCCGCGCGGCGAGTTGGATCCGCGCGAGGGCGTCAATAGCGGCCGCGTCGGGGGCGAGGGCGCCCACGTCGCAGACGATCGTGCTCGGACGTGGCGCGGTCATGTACAACACGAGACGGTTCGGCGACTCGAAATTCATCGGCACGGCACCGATGAGTTCTGCTGAGCAGGCCGGTCTAACCTTCCGAACCGACGACTCGAAAGGAACAGGACTCATGACCATGGATGGCCGCACCCGCTGGCTCGCGCTGTACGTCCTCTGCCTGGGCACCCTGATGATCGTGCTCGATGTGACGATCGTGAACGTCGCGCTGCCGTCGATCAGGACGGATCTCGGCTTCTCCGGAACCTCGCTCGCCTGGGTCGTGAACGCGTACCTGCTCACCTACGGCGGCTTCTTGCTTCTGGGCGGACGGCTCGGTGACCTGTACGGCCACCGGCGGCTGTTCCTCTCCGGCATCACGCTGTTCACCCTCGCCTCGCTCTGCTGCGGCCTCGCGGGCTCGCAAGGATTCCTGGTGACGGCGCGGGCTGTCCAGGGCGTGGGAGGTGCGGTCGCCTCGGCCGTGTCGCTGTCGCTGATGATGAACCTGTTCACCGAGCCCGCCGAGCGGGCCAAGGCGATGGGCATCTTCGGCTTCGTCGCCTCTGGCGGCGGCTCGATCGGGGTACTGCTCGGCGGCGTTCTGACGAACTCGCTCGACTGGCACTGGATCTTTCTCGTCAACCTCCCGATCGGCGTCGTTGTCGTCGCACTGTCGTTGAAGCTGCTGCCCGGTGCCCACGCGCAGGCCGCCAGACGGCGGCTCGACGTCGCCGGCGCGGTGACCGTGACGGCGTCGCTGATGCTCGCTGTTTACGCGATCGTCAACGGCAACCAGAACGGTTGGGCGTCCGGGCAGACACTCGGGCTCCTCGCCGGCGCGGTCGCGCTGCTCGGGCTGTTCCTCGTCATCGAGTCGCGGGTCAGTTCGCCGCTCATGCCGCTCGGCCTCTTCCGGCTGCGCAACCTCGCAACGGCGAACGTCGTCGGCGTGTTCTGGGCCGCGGCGATGTTCGCCTGGTTCTTCATGTCCGCGCTCTATCTTCAGCTGGTGCTCGGGTATACCCCGCTCCAGGTCGGCCTCGCCTTCCTGCCGGCCAACCTGATCATGGGCGCCCTTTCAATCGGGGTCTCGGCCAAGCTCGTCATGCGCTTCGGCATCAAGCGGCCACTGGCGGCCGGGCTGCTGGTCGCGGCCGTCGGGCTCGCGCTGTTCGCACGTGCGCCGGTTGGCGGCAACTACGTCGTCGACGTCCTTCCGAGCATGATCCTGCTCGGCATCGGCGCCGGCATCGCCTTCAACCCGGTCTTGCTCGCCGCCATGAGCGACGTCGCACCGGAGGAGGCGGGGCTCGCCTCGGGCGTCGTCAACACCGCGTTCATGATGGGCGGCGCCCTCGGCCTGGCGGTCCTCGCCAGCCTCGCCGCCTCGCGCACCAACAGTTTGAGCGCTGCCGGGCACGGCCACCTCGACGCGCTCGTCGGCGGCTACCACGCCGCGTTCGTCGCCGGCGCCGTGTTCGCCGCCGCGGCTGCCGCAGTCGGCGTGGCGCTCTTTCGGACCCGACAGCAGGTCGCTGACGAGGGTGAAGGAGCTGTCGACGCGCACGTGGCCGCCGAGGCCTCCTAGAGACCGTCTTCAGGCCTCTTCTGGTGAAGTTTCCGTCGGACCGGGCGACCTCGCGGTCGTCGCTCCGTACGAGGGTGCTTGACACGGGACCGGCGGCGCGAGATAGTCAACGACCGAGTGCATGACAACGCTGTCATCCTCCGGGCCGGCGGAATCGAGAAGCACTTCGGCCGGGTCGTCGCGCTCCGTGGAGCGAGCTACGAGCTCCGCGCCGGCGAGGTGCACGCAATCGTTGGCGACAACGGTGCCGGCAAGTCGACGCTGATCAAGATTCTCTCCGGTGTCCACCACCCGGACGGCGGGACGATCGAGATCGAAGGGCGCGAGGTCCGAATCGACGGCCCCCGCACGGCACGCGCTCTCGGGATCGAGACGGTCTACCAGGACCTCGCGCTCGCCGACGATCTCGACGCCACCTCGAACCTGTTCCTCGGACGGGAAGCGCTCCTGCCTCGGCCGCTCGGCTGGCTCGGTTTCCTCGACCAGAAGGAGATGCGACGTGAGACGGCGGACGCGATCAGGCGACTCAAGGTCGGCATCCCGTCCGTCCAGCAGCCGGTGAACAACTTCTCGGGCGGGCAGCGCCAGGCGATCGCGGTCGCGCGCGCGATCGCCTGGGGCCGCCGGATCGTGATCATGGACGAGCCGACCGCCGCGCTCGGCGTGCGTGAGTCCCAGATGGTGCTCGGGATGATCAAGGAGATCAAGGAGCAGGGTCTGTCGGTGATCATGGTCAGCCACAACCTGCCCGAGGTCTTCCTCGTCGCCGACCGGATCACCGTCTTCCGCCTCGGGCGCACGATCTCGACCCTCGAGACGACAGATTCCAGCGTCGAGAAGGTCGTCGCGATGATGACCGGCGCGGTCGCGGCGTAGGGGTCGGTGAATGAGCCAGATGACGCTACGCCCGACGATGACGGACGTTGCCGTGGCGGCCAGCGTCAGCCTGAAGACGGTCTCGCGCGTCGTCAACCGCGAGCCCGGCGTGACGCTCGCGACGGTGGACCGTGTGGAGGAGGCGATCGCGCGCCTCGGATACCGACGGAACGAGATGGCGCGAACGCTCCGGCACGGAAGGGTCTCGCGGACGCTCGGGCTCGTGATCGAGGACGTTGCGAATCCCTTCTACTCGGCGATCGCGCGCGGCGTCGAGGAGGAGACGCGCGCGCGCGGCTTCCTTGTCATCGCCGGGTCCTCGGACGAGGATCCCGAGCGCGAGCGCGTCCTCCTGGACATGTTCTGCGAGCGACGGGTCGACGGCCTGCTCGTCGTGCCCGCCGGCTCCGATCACCGCTTCCTGCTCCCGGAGCTCCGGCATGGCACGCCGATCGTCTTCATCGACCGCCCGCCGGGCCGGATCGACGCCGACGTGATCCTGCTCGACAATCTCGGGGGTGCCCGG
>JALYLO010000560.1 GCA_030774175.1 Actinomycetota bacterium | reverse complement strand
CCCCCCCCCACGACGAGCTCCAACTTCTCGCGCTGCTCGTGGCGCTCGCGGCAATGCTTGTGCTAGCGGCTCGCGGGCGCATGCCGGTGTCGGTGTTCCTCGTCATCGGGGGTCTCCTGCTCGGCTTCGTGCCGGGACTCCCGCGCCTGGAGCTCCCGCCAGACCTGGTGCTCGTGGCGATCCTGCCGCCGCTTCTCTACTCGGCGGCGTTCTTCACAGGACTGCGCGAACTGCGCTCGAACCTGCGGCCGATCTCACTGCTCGCGGTCGGCTTGGTCTCCGCGACGACCGTCGGCGTGGCGATCGTCGCCCATGCGGCGATCGCGGATCTGTCGTGGGCCGCCGCTTTCACGCTCGGCGCGATCGTCTCACCCACGGACGCGCTGGCCGCTTCGGAGATTGCGCACCGCCTGAATGTCCCGCGGCGGCTCGTCTCGATCCTCGAGGGCGAGAGCCTCGTCAACGACGGGATGGCCCTGGTGCTCTACAAGACCGCGGTGACGGCCGCCGTCGCCGGCACGTTCTCGCTCTGGGACGCCTCGTGGCATCTCGTTGTCAACGTCGTCGGTGGGGTCGCGGTCGGCCTCGCCGTCGCCTGGGTGGTGCGGCAGGTTCGGAGGCGCGTCGACGACACGCCGACCGAGGTCGCGATTGCGCTGCTCTCCGGATACCTCGCGTACCTGCCTGCCTCAGCGCTCGGCGTGTCGGGGGTGCTCGCGGCCGTCACGATCGGCGTCTACATGGGCTGGTATACGCCGCAGCTCACGACCGTGGAAACGCGGCTCTCGGGGAACGCGTTCTGGGAGATCCTCGTCTTCCTCGTCAACGCGCTGCTCTTTGCACTCGTCGGGCTGCAGCTGCACGTGATCGCGAGCCGACTTGCGATCTCGGCGTCTCTGATCGCGGAGGGTGTCGTCGTCACCGCAGCGGTCGTCGTGCTGCGGCTCGTCTGGGTTCCCGTTTTCACCTACCTTCCGCGCTTCCTGTTCCGCAGCATCCGCGCGCGTGACCCGTACCCGCCGTGGCAAGCACCCGTCGTGATCGCGTGGTCGGGCGTGCGCGGCGCCGTCTCGCTCGCAGCAGCGCTCGCGCTCCCGACTCACTTCCCGCAGCGCGACGTGATCGTGTTCATTACCTTCGTGGTGATCCTCGGCACGCTCGTCGGGCAGGTGCTCACGCTGCCGACGCTGATCCGCGTGCTCGGCCTCGAGGACGACGGCGGCGCCGACCGCGAGGATGCCAAGGCGCGGATCAAGGCGGCCGAGGCCGCTCTCGGCCGGCTCGAGGAGCTCGCGGCCGAGGACTGGGTGCACGACGACACGGCCGAGCGGCTCCGCGGGCAGTATCGCTTCCGTACGAGCAGGTTTCGCGCCCGCTATGCCGGCAACGACGACGAGGGAGTCGAGGAGCGCTCGGCGCGCTACCAGCGACTGCGGCGCGAGTTGCTCGACGCGGAGCGCCAGGCCGTCCTCGCGCTGCGCAACGACGGGACGATCACCGAGGAGGTCATGCAGCGCGTGCAGCGCGACATCGACCTCGAGGACTCGCGGCTCGACGCGTAGGACGCAGCCCGGCGCCGCTTTGCAGCCGCCAGGGCGCGCGAGACTTTCGGAATGTTGCACTAAGTGAGGACCACGGGGCCGGGCGGCGCCTCGTCGCGCGGCTGCACGGTCACGACCCAGCCGTCGTAGCGCCGGAGGTCGTACGGGACGCTGAACCGGATCGTCGTCTTCTTGCCGTGCACGCGGAAGGTCCCGCACGGGGCGACGGGCCTGCCGTCCTTCGTCAGCCACAACTCGTAGAGGGCGGACCGCTGGGGCTGACGGCGCAGCCCGCTCACCTCCATCTCCATCGGCCAGTTGCCCACGGAGTCCGGGGCTGCGATCCGGAGCACTGCGAGCGCGTCACCGCGGCCGTGCATCGCAACGACGCGCTCCGTCTTGAAGGCGGAGGGCTTGCTCTTGGCGTGGCCGAGGAAGTAGCCGCCGCCGAAGCCGATCAGCGCGAGGGTTGCGGCGGCGACCGCGAGGAGAGCCCAGCGGCGTCGCGGTAGGAGCGGGAACTGGAGGATCTCCGCGTCAGCGGGCTGTGTCGGCGGCGCCTCGAGCGCCGGCGGCAGGTCGGGCGGCGGGCCCGCCTGGACGAGCAGGTCGTGCGCACGGCGCAGCCGTGCCTCCTCCTCGGGCGCGAGTCCGGTCGTGTCGACGAGGTCGCGGAAGTCGGTCATGCGAGCTCGTCCCCCAGCACGTCCGCGAGCCGGCCGAGCGCCGCACGCGTTCGCGTCTTCACGGTGCCGAGCGGGATGCCGAGGAACTCGGCGACCTCGCTCTGGCTGAGCCCGCTCCAGTAGGCGAGGGCGATCACCTCGCGTTCGTGCTCCGGCAGCTCCTCCAGCGCGCGGTGCACGCGCCAGGCGACCCAGCTCTGCTCGGCGCGGTCGCCCGGGCCGGGCGCGTCGGCCGCCGCGTCGGGGATCTCGGCCGGGATCTCCGCGCGTGCGCGTGCCCGGTCGACGATCGCGTTGCGCGCCACCGCGTACAGCCACGGTGCGCCCGGCCCGCGCTCGGGACGGTACGAGCCCGCCGACCTCCAGATCGACGCGAACGTCTCCTGCACCGCGTCCTCCGCGCGGCCGCGGTCGCCGAGGCGGCGCAGCGCGAGGCCGAAGACGGGGCGGGCGTAGCGGCGGTAGAGATCCTCGAACGCCGACCGGTCGCCGGTCGCGGCCGCCTGGATCAGCTCGCTGTCACTCGTCATCAGGCGGATGGTAGGCAGAGCGAGGGCATATGCCATGCAAATCACTACGGACCAAGGTAGCCGCCGGATTTCAGGAGGAGCCCGCCGTCGACGACGAGCGTCGTGCCGGTCACGTAGCCGGCCGACGCGAGGTAGAGCACCGCCTCGGCTACGTCGGCCGGCGAGCCGACCCGGCCGAGCAGCGTCTCCGCCGCGCGGCGCTCCTCTTGGCCTGCCGCCACCGCCACCGAGCCCGGCGCGATCCCGTTGACCCGGACCTCGGGCGCGAGCGCCCGCGCGAGCACACGCGTCAGCATCGCCTGGGCGGCCTTCGCCGCGGAGTGCGGCGCGAACGACGGCCAGGCCTGGAACGACGCGACGTCTTCGAGGATCACGATCGCCCCGCGCGAGCTCCGCAGGGCCGGAGCCGCTGCCTGGGCGAGGAAGAATGTGCCTTTCGCGGTGACGCCGAATGCGCCGTCCCAGTCGGCCTCGGTGACGTCCGCGAGCGGCCGTGGCATGAAGCCGTCTCCGGCCGCGTGGACGAGCAGGTCGAGCCCGCCGAGCTCCTCGAGCGCGTGCGAAGCGAGCGCCTGCGCTCCCGCCCGGCCCCGGAGGTCGCCGTCGCTGCGCCCGGCGGCGACCACGGACCAGCCGTCGGCCCGGAGCCGCGCGGCGATCTCGCGCCCGACGCGGCCTGTGCCCCCGGCGACGAGCGCTCGCTTGTCAGGCGTCTGTAAGGACATGCACGGCAGGAGTAAAACACGACCGCGCGGCGCTTCGATTTCGGTGTCGCTGGGGACAACGGGGTTCCCCCCGGACTCAACGGAAAGGACAGACCTCCATGCGCAAGCTGATCCTCCTACTCGCGGCGGTCTCGACCCTTGCAGTCGCGGGCCCGGCGGGCGCGGCGACGAAGACGGTCAACATCTTCAGATCCGGGTTCAGCCCCAAGTCCGCGACGATCACCGAGGGCGACACCGTCACGTGGGTGAACAAGGACAACGCAAACCACCAGGTGCTCGCCGACAAGGGGCAGTTTGTCTCGGCGATCCTGAGGCCGAATCAGAGCTTCTCGTTCACGTTCCGCGCCGCCGGCATCTATACCTACGCCGACGAGCTCAACCGCACGCTCAAGGGCACGATCACCGTGAATGGGCTGCCGCCGACGCTGACGCTCTCGGCGTCCGAGGCGATCGCAACCTACGGAGACAAGGTCACCCTGAGCGGCGTCGTCTCCAACCATGCGGCCGGCGAGCAGGTGACGATCTACTACCAGCCGTACCCGCAGCCGAACCTGATCCAGCGCGCGGTGTTGCTCACGGCGGCGGGCGGCACGTTCAGCTTCATCGTCGAGCCGCAGATCCTCACCACGTACGAGGCGGCGTGGAAGAACGCCTACGCAACGCCGACCTCGGTCGAGGTCGTGCCGAAGCTCTCGCTGGGGCGCTCGAGCGGCTGGCTCATCCACGCGTTCGGCGGTCGCTCCTTCGCGGGCCGGTCGGTCCAGTTCCAGCGGCTGAACAGCTTGACGGGCCAGTGGGTGACACTCCGGAAGGTCATGCTGAACGCGAAGTCCTCCGCCCGCGTGCTCTACCGCCTACCGAAGGGCCTCAACCGCCTGCGTGTGACGATGTCGGTCAACCAGGCCGGTGCCGGGTTCCTCGGCGCGATCAGCGGCACGGTCACCTATCGGCAGCCCACGTAAGCCAATCAACGTGGCGCGCGGGCTGGTCAGCTCCCGCGCGCCGCGTCGTATCTGCGGGCGACCTCGTCCCAGTTGACGACGTCCCACCAGGCGCCGAGGTAGTCGGGGCGCCGGTTTTGGTACTGGAGGTAGTAGGCGTGCTCCCAGACGTCGATGCCGAGGAGCGGCACGTCGCTGCTCATCAGCGGCGAGTCCTGGTTCGGGGTGGAGACGACCGCGAGGCCGGTGCCGTCCCAGGTCAGCCACGTCCAGCCGGAGCCGAACCGTTTCACGCCGGCATCGATGACCGCCGAGCGCAGTTGGCCGGCATCGCCGAAGGTGTTGTCGATCGCGTCGGCAAGGTCGCCGGACGGCTCGCCGCCGCCGCCGGCCTTCATCACCTGCCAGAAGAGGGAGTGGTTCGCATGGCCGCCGCCGTTGTTGCGGACCGCGACGCGCTTGTCCTCGGGAAGCTCGTCGAGCAGCGCCAGCACCTGCTCGATCGGGTGGCCGTCCCACTGGGTGCCGTCGATCGCCTTGTTCAGGTTGTCGACGTAGGCCTGGTGATGCTTCCCGTGGTGGATGCGCATCGTCTGCTCGTCGATCGTCGGCTCCAGCGCGTTGTAGTCGTACGGGAGCGAGGGGAGCTCATAAGGCATGGTGTCTCCTTCGGTTCGGAAGTCTTTCCGGGAGGATATGCTCCGCGCCGCACCCGTTTCGTTGCATGCACATTTGAGCTGCAGTGAGGAGAGACATGGCGCTTGCCTACAACCACGAGGAGATCACCGCCCGGGAGCTGAAGCCGGCGCTCTACGAGCTCGACGGTATCTCCCGCGAGACGATCGAGGCCCACTTCAAGCTGTACCAGGGGTACGTGAACAAGCGGAACGAGATCCTCGGGAAGCTCGAGGCCGTCGACCTCGGCAGCGCGAACCAGGTCTACTCCGAGCTCCGGTCGCTGAAGGTCGATCTCACGTTCGCGATCGGCGGTATCAAGAACCACGAGGTCTATTTCGAGCACCTCGGCGGCAACGGCGGAGATCCGAGCGGGATCTTCGGCGACCTCGTGAAGCGCGACTTCGGCACAGCCGCCGACTGGAAGGCCGACCTGAAGGCCACCGGCATGGGCGCCCGCGGCTGGGCCTGGACGGCGTACGACTGGGACGAAGGCCGTCTCTTCAACTACATCGGCGACGCCCAGAACACGTTCCCCGTGTGGAACGCGACGCCGCTCGTGGCGCTCGATGTGTACGAGCACGCCTACTTCATCGACTTCGGAACCGACCGCGCCGCCTACATCGAGGCGTTCTTCAACAACCTCGACTACGATGTCGTGAACGACTGGGTCCAGCAGTACGGCATCCGCAAGTAGGGCGCTGAGCCGCGCATGACGTTCGCGGCTCTGGTCGTGCTCGGGTACCTGCTCGGGTCGTGTCCGTGGGGGTACTGGCTCGTCCGCGTCGTGAAGCACGAGGACATCCGGCGAGTCGGCTCGGGCAACATCGGAGCGACGAACGTCTGGCGTACCTACGGCAGGTGGCTGGGCGCTCCCGTCGTGTTGCTCGACGTGCTCAAGGGCTTCGTGCCCGCGCTGCTCGGCATGCTGTTCGTCTCACCGCACCACCTCGCCGGCATCTGCGCCGGCGCCGCGGCGATGCTCGGGCACTGGCGGCCGATCTTCCTGCGCTTCGCGAAGGGCGGCAAGATGGTGGCCACGTGCGGCGGCGTGTTCTTCGGCGTCGCGGTCTGGGTCGCGCTGACTGCCGGTCTCGTCTGGCTCGTGGTCTTCCTGGCGCTGCGGTATGCATCGCTCGCGTCGATCGTCGCCGGCATCGCGCTGCCCGTGACTGCTGCGCTCTACGGCTATCCATCGTCGGTGATCGCGTTCGGCGTCGTGGCCGCGGGGGCGATCTGCTTCCTGCATCGCGCGAACCTGCGCCGGCTGCGGGCGGGGACGGAGAGCCGTTTCCAGCTCCGCCGCTCGGCCCGCGCCGAGCCGGCTCGCTAGCCGGCGAGCCAGTCGCGCAGCTCAGTGGGCGCAGGGGCGGGGGCGCCCGCGAGCTCGCCGCGCAACTCGCCGACCGAGCCGGAGCGCTCCGCCAGGACGTCGTGGCGGTGGATCGTCTCCAGGTTCAGCTGGCGGGAGAAGAGGAAGTCTGCGTCGTCGAGCCCCGGATAGCCGTCGAGCACTCCTTTCAGCGCATGCCGCACCGAATCCTCGACGAACCGCGGCTGCAGGTGCGCGTGCTCGACGACGAACAGCTCGTCGGGGCGCTTGAGGAGCTCGTAGACGGGCGAGCTCATCGAGCGCTCGACGATGTCGACCAGGTGCTCCGCGTTGATGTGCGCCTCGGTGCCGACGAGGAGAGTGCCCTTGCCGCGCTGGTTGTGGGTCGCGAGCGGGACGAGGTCGAGGATGCGCTCGACGTCCCCGTCGCCGAAGCCCGCCTCGAGCAGCCGGTCGGCCGCGGCGCCGCGCACGAGGCCCTGCGCGCACGGGCAGGCGTTGATGCCCCACGCCTCCACGCCGACGACGCGGCGGACGCGCTGCGGGGACGCCGCGGCGATCCCGATCAGCGTCGCGATCTCCTGGGTCGCGAGGCCCGACACCGGGGTTCGCCGCTCGAGCGGGTACTGCGCCTCGATGCGGACCTCGGCGCGGAGCGCGTGCTGGCGCTCGACGATGTGCCGTGCGATGTGCTCCGCGAGCGTCTCGACGAGGAAGGCCTCGCCGATCACGACCTCGTCGATCGCCTCGCCGAAGATCGCCGCGTTGAACGACTCGGTGAAGCGCGACATGTGGACGCCCTTCTGACTCGGGTCGAGGTCGACGGTGCAGGAGATCTCGGCGGCGAAGGTCTTCTCGTGCCCCTCATGGCGAATCCGGATCGCCTTCTGGACGCCGGTCACGCCGGCGCGGCTCAGTCCGATCCGCACGTCGGGTGCCGACGCCTGAAGATCGACGATCGATTCGTTGCGGGCTTCCGCCATCGGGTATGAACGGTACCGCGCCATGGACACCAACCGCTTCCCACGCCTCGTGTCGCTCGCCTGCCATGACCTGCGCACGCCGCTCGCGACGATCTACGGCTTCGCCCGCACCCTGACAAGGGGCGAGGGCCTCGACGACCGGACTGCCCGCTTCCTGGGGATGATCGAGGAGGCCTCCGAGCAGATGACGGCGATGCTCGACGATGTCGGAACCGCCGCCCGGATCGCGAGCGGGCGCTGGGAGCCCGTGCTCCGCACGGCGGACACGCTCGAGCTCGCACACTCGGAGGACGAGCGCGTCGGCGCGAGCGGGGAAGGAGCGACGATCGAGACCGAGGTGGAAACGGTGTCCCGTGGCCTGCAGGCGCTCGCGATCGCCGCTGCCCGCTACGGCCCGGCCGAACGGGTCGAATGGCGGGTGAGCGGTCGCGAGCTCGAGCTCTCACCCATCAGCGCGGAGGCCGCCCCGGTCGTCACCGCCGAGGACGTTCGCGACCTCGGCTCGGTGGTCGCCCGCCTGGCGATCGAAGAGCTTGGCGGCTCACTGGAGCTCGCCGGCGAAACGCTCCGCGTGACGCTCTAGATAGATCTAGACGATCGGCGGCGCGCCGCCGGTTGCGAGCGCCGGCGGCGGCGGTGGTGGCGGCGGGATCGCACCGCGGCGCCGGCGTGCCTCGATCAGGACGAAGGCGACGATCGCCACGCCGCCGATCGCGATCGTCGCGATCCCCAGCTGCTCCGCTGTCCGCTTTGCGTTCGCCTCCCATTCTCCGCGCAGGTAGATGTCCTCCGAGCCGGCCGACGGCGGGATCAGGTCGGCGCCGATGGGATAGCGCGCGCCGTGACGGCGGTCCCAGTTCCCGAGCGGGGCGAGGAGCGCGACGCTGATCAGGATCGCCGCCACAGATGTCGCGACGACGCCTGCGCGACCGAGGCGCATGGCCAACACACCTGCGACCAGGAGCGCGAGGGTGGGCAGGAGCGCGAACAGCCAGATCCTCGCCTCGGTCGATCCGGAGGGATCGCCGAGCGTCGTCACGGGTTTGCCGTGCTCCACGGTATGGCCGATGCCCGGCTTCTCGACGGCGAGCGACATCGCCATCAGCCCGACGAAGAAGAGCGGCATCGCGAGGATGCCGGCGACCGCGAGCGGAGCCCGCGGCGCGTCTCTCAGGCCACGCACTACATCCGTCCCGCCTCGAGCACCCTGGCGAGGAACTCGCGTGTCCGCGGCTCACGCGGGGAGGTGAAGATGTCAGCGGGCATCCCTTCCTCGAGGATGCAACCCGCGTCGAGGAAGCAGACCTTGTCGGCGACCTCGCGTGCGAAGGACATCTCGTGCGTCGCGATGATCATCGTCATACCGGACAGGGCCAGCTCACGTACGAGGCTCAGCACGTCCGCGACGAGTTGCGGGTCGAGTGCGCTCGTGATCTCGTCGAGCAGCATCAACTTGGGCTCCATCGCCAACGCCCTGACGATCGCGACGCGCTGCTGCTGTCCGCCCGACAGCCGATCCGGGAATTCGTCCGCCTTGTCGAGCAGCCCGATCCGGTCGAGGAGCTCGCGCGCCTCCGCCTCGGCGCTTCTTTTCGACAGGTGCCGCGCCTTCCTCGGCGCCAGCGTGATGTTCTGCATCACCGTCATGTGCGGGAAGAGGTTGAAGGATTGAAAGACGATGCCGATCTGTCGCCGCAGGGTGTTGACGTCGATCTTCCCGTCGGTCACCACCTGCCCGTCGATCGTGATCGTCCCCTCGTCGACCGGCTCGAGGAGGTTGAGGCAGCGCAGGAGCGTCGACTTTCCGGATCCCGAGGCGCCGATCAGGCAGACGGCCTGGTGCAGGTCGACGGTGAGGTCGATCTTCTTGAGGACCTCGTTGTCGCCGAACCGCTTCGTCAGGCTCTCGACCGAGACAAAGTGAGGTGACTCAGTCACACGAGTTGTGCCCGCTCACGCCGCTCGCGCTCCTTGATCAGATGGTCGGTGAAGCGCGCAAACGGGATCGTGAGGATGACGAAAAAGACCGCCGCGACCATGTAGCCGGCATAGGAGAAGAAGTCGTTGGAATAGAACCCAGCTTGCGCCAGGGCCTCGGTCACACCGATCACCGTGATGATCGCGGTGTCCTTCTGAAGGCCGATGAAGTCGTTGAGCAGCGGTGGAACGACTCGTCGGATCGCCTGCGGCAGGATCACGTGCCGCAGCGTCTGCGTGTACGTCAGTCCCAGTGAACGCGCGGCCATCCGCTGACTCGGGTGGACGGACTCGATCCCTGCCCGGTACACCTCCGTGACGTAGGCCGTGTACACGAGGGTCAGCGACATGATCCCGTAGACGAAGAGCGACTGGTTCGAGATCACGGCGAGCTTCAACGACGGCAGCCCGAGTGCGGCGACGTAGGCCACGAGGATCAAGGGCGTCCCGCGAAAGAAATCCGTGTAGACGATCGCGAGACCTCGAAGAGGAACGCTCCACCGGCCGGGTAGCCCTCGAACGATGGCGACCAGCAGAGCGAGAACGAGCACGAGGATCTCGGCAATCACCATCAGCTTGATGTTCGTCTGAAAGCCGTCCCAGACCTGGGGCACCGCGCGACGGAGGCCGAATGGGCTGAAGAACGCATGGAGGAACTTGCCCATCTCGGCTCCGTAGCACGTGGTCCCGCGCTACTTCAGGATCGGCACCTTGGTGAACGGGAGCCACTTCTTCTGCAGGCGGTCGATCGTGCCGTTGGCCTTGAGCGCCTTGATCGCCTTGTCGAGGGAGGGCTTCAGGCTGCTGCCCTTGTCCATGATCGCTCCGTAGCCCTCGTGCGTGACGATCTGCCCGACGACGCCGCCGTAGGCGCCGGGCTTCTTCTGGCTCTGCGAGACGACGATCGGGACGTCGAGAATCAGTGCGTCGCACTTGCCGGCCTCGACGGCGTCGAACGCGGCGGTCGACGACGGCGAGTAGACGAGCGGCCGCTTGGCGGGGCGGAGGGTGTGCTGGATGTAGGCGAGGCCCGTTGTGGTCTGCTGCGCGCAGAGCTGCAGCGACTTCAGGGCCGCAATGCTGGTCGGCTTCGGGAGCCCCTTGCGGATCAGGACTCCCTGGTTCGCGTCGAAGTACGGCGTCGAGAACGAGACGACCTTCGCGCGCTGGATGGTGATGGTCGCCTCCTCCATTGCGAAGTCGTATTTCTTCGCCGCCGGCGAGAACAGCCCGCCGAACGGGGCCCGCACGTAGACGATCTTGGTGTCGCCGAACCGCTTCGCGATCGCCTGCACGAGCGCCGCTTCGTACCCGGTCGGATTCTTGATCGTCGTGCCCGTCACGCGGCCGTTCCAGAAGCCCGGTGCAGGGACGTCGAATCCCACGACCAGCGTCCCGGGCGTCTTCGTCGGGACCGCGCTGGTAGCGGCGAACGCTGCCACAGCCGTCGCCGCCAGAGCGACGACGATTGCGAGCAGCACTGGTTTCTTCACGGTGACCTCCTCAGAACCGGGGGTGAGTGGAGAATCTACCGCGCTCGAGCGGCAGGAAGTAAAGTCGCGGCCGATGGTCGACGCGGCTCCCGCAGGCGCAACACTCGAGCTCGAGCCGCGGTACGGCTGCGAGAGCATGGTCGCGAAGCTGCGGCGCGTGCTCGTCCGCCCTCCGGAGGAGGCGGCGTGCGGCCTCTGGGCCGAATACGGCTGGCGGTCGGCGCCCGACTTCGCGGGCCTGCTCGCCGAGCACGAGGAGCTCTGCTCGCTGCTCGAGTCGTCCGGCGCCGAGGTCGTCGTCGGCGCGCCGGTGCCGCTCGGTCTCGACGCGATCTACACCTTCGACCCTGCGATCGTCTCCCGGCGCGGCGCGATCGTCCTGCGCCCGGGCAAGGAGCTGCGCGTCGTCGAGGCGGCGGCGAGCGCAGAGGACCTGGCGGCGGCGGGAATCCCGATCGTTGCAACGCTGGAGCCTCCCGCGACCGTAGACGGCGGCGACACGATCTGGCTCGACGAGCAGACGCTGCTCGTCGGCCGCGGCTACCGGACGAACGCGGCGGGTGTGGCGGCACTGCGTGAAGCGCTTCCCGGCGTCGAGGTGATCGAGTACGACCTGCCGCACTTCCACGGATCGGCCGAGGTCATGCATCTGCTCTCGCTGGTCAGCCTCGTCTCACGTGACGTCGCCGTGGCGTACATGCCGCTGATGCCGGTTCGGCTCGTCCAGCTGCTCGAGGACCGAGGGTTCAGAATCGTCGAGGTGCCGGACGAGGAGTTCGAGACGATGGGCTCGAACGTGCTCGCGCTCGAGCCAGGCGTCACGCTCGCGCTCGAGCGCAACCGCGAGACACGACTGAGGCTGCAGCGTGCCGGGATCGAGGTGCTGACCTACGAGGGGACGGAGCTCTCGAAGGGCGACGGCGGGCCCACCTGCCTGACGCGTCCGCTTCTACGGGGCTAACGAGCGCCGAGGCTCTTCGCGAGCCAGTCCTGGAAGGCGGCGAGCAGCGGCTCTGAGTTCAGCAGCAGGCGGCCCTGCTCGAGCAGGCCCGACGCCATCCCGCGGTGGACGGACTCGACGAGTACGGTGTCCTCCCTGCCGACCTGGTCGTCGAACGCGAAGAACTCCCGGAGCCACTCCTCGTCGGCGTCGGGGGCGAAGAAGTAGTCGAGGTAGCGCTCGGTCCGGCTCGGGCCGTTCGGTGCGATCGGGCCGATCGAGAGGTTCGGCGGCCCGGGGAAGACGTTGAGGCCCGTGTTCGGGTAGATCAAGTGGAACTGCCCGTGCTCGCCGGTCTTCTTCGCGGCGCAGAACTGCGCGCTGAAGGTCGGGTGAGCCTCGAGCTTGTAGCGGTCGGGGTGCACGTCCACCTCGGCGCTGAAGCCCGGGTGCGCGGTCGCGCAGTGGTAGCACTCGAGGAAGTTCTCGACGACGATCTTCCAGTTCGCGTTCGACCCGAGCTCGACGCGCGAGTGGAATGCGAGCCCGTCGAGGTCGAGGTCGCGCGCGAGGATCTCGGGCAACTCGCCGAGGTGCTCGGCGAGCGGCACCGCGGCGGGGTCGGGGTTGACGAAGAGAAACGGCCCCCAGGTGCCGACGCTCGCCGGGAGCAGCGACCAGTCAGCCTTGTCGAAGCCGGGTTCGCGGTCGGAGCGCGGGGCCGCGCGCAGCGAGCCGTCCAGGTCGTAGGTCCAGGCGTGGTAGTGGCACTGGATCGTCTCCCGTGTCCCGCAGCCGTCGGTGAGCACCGAGCCCCGGTGACGGCACACGTTCAGGAACGCGCGCAGCTCGCCGCTCCGGTCGCGCACGACGAGGATCGGCACTCCCCCGGCGTCGGTCGCGAGGAACGAGCCCGGGTCGGCGACCTGGTCGGCCCGCCCGCCGTACTGCCAGGAGCGCGCGAAGATGAGCGCCCGCTCGCGCCGCAGCGTCTCCTCGTCGGAGTACCACGCGAACGGAAGGGTGAGGAGATCGGTGGCGGCCATCGACCCCGATGCTACCGCTCGTCTTTACGCGACCTGGTGGCGCGCGGACTGCGCGGCGGCGGTGCCCGGCTCGAAGCACGCGCGGCAGCGCGCCTCGTACGAGTCGAGCGCGCCCACCTGGATCGTCTCGCCCTCGAATGGGGCGGGGTGTCCGTCGACGAGCCGCTGGGTCATCGTCGCCGGGCCGCCGCAACGGTGGCAGACGGCCTCGAGCTTGTCGACGAACTCGGCGACACAGAGCAGCGTGGGCATCGCGCCGAAGGGCAGGCCGCGGAAGTCCTGGGCGAGACCGGCGGCGACCACCCGCGCGCCGCCGCGCACGAGGGCGCCGACGGCATCGACGATGCCGTCGTCGAAGAACTGCACCTCGTCGACCCCGACCGCCTCGTAGCCCTGCGCGAGGCGCCGTACTTCGCCGCCCGACCGGGCGGTTACCGCGCGCATCTTCGCGCCGGCATGCGAGACGACATGCCCGACGTCGTAGCGGTCGTCGATCGCAGGCTTCACGATCAGCGCGCGCTGGCCCGCGATCTCGGCGCGCCGCAGCCGGCGGATCAACTCCTCGCTCTTGCCGCTGAACATCGGACCGCAGACGACCTCGAGCCAGCCGCCTCCCTTTGGCTGAGTTCTGATCACGGCGCGGGACCCTACTGGCAGCGCAGGACGGCCTGTCCCCGAGATCCGCCGGCGCACGTCACTTCAGCAGCCGCGAGAGCCGCCGGTCCTTCAGCGTGCGACCGCCCGTCTGGCACTCCGGGCAGTAGAAGATCGTGTGCTCCTCGAAGTCGACCCGCGCGAGGGGCGTGCCGCAGCGGGCGCACGGCTCGCCGAGCCGGTTGTGGACCCGGTAGACGGCATCGTCCTTCGCGCCGTCGAGGCGCAGCTCCAGGCCGCGCGACAGCTCTTCGCGGATGGCGGTCGCCAGGCGGGCGGTCTGTTCGTCGTCGACCTGGGTCGACAGCTGATAGGGCGAAAGGCGTGCTGCCCAGAGGATCTCGTTGGCCCAGGCGCGGCCGATGCCGGCGATCAGCCGCTGGTCGCGGAGCAGCGAGTGCAGCCTGCGCGAGTCCGAAGCGAGGATGCGCGCGACGTCCGCGGTCGAGAGGGAATCGGCCTCCGGTCCGAGATGCGCCAGCTCCTCGCGCACCCGCTCCGGTCGCAGCAGCCACACGCCTGCCCGTTTCTTCGGCCCCGCCTCGGTCAGCTGGAGCTCGCCGCCGTCGGCGAAACGCACACGGAACATCGGCGTCTTCGCGCCCTTCGCGCCGGAGGCGATGTACTTCAGGCGGCCGGCGCTCATCAGGTGCACCATCAGCACGAGCTCGTCGTCGTCGGTCGGCAGCAGGAAGCGCTTCGCGCGCCGCTCGACGCCGCGGAATCCCTCCCCGTCGAGCGCGGAGATCGGCGGGTCGAATGTCTTCAGCGTCGCGATGTGCGCCGGCCCGGCCTTCTCGATGGCGAACTTCTTGACGAGCGGGTCGAGCTGACGGCGCCAGGCTTCGACCTCGGGCAACTCAGGCAACGTAGGCTCCCGCGACGGTGGACGAGATCAGGGTAACCGTGCGGCGCGGGAACGTGGTCGAGGCGGTCCACCGCGTGCACGTCGCGACCACCGACGGCGAGATCTGGGGCGACCCGGGCCTCACGTTCTTCCTGCGCTCGGCCTCCAAGCCGATTCAGGCGATCCCGTTCGTCGAGGGCTACGACGACCTCGCCGACGAGGAGATCGCGATCGCCTGCGCGTCCCATCGCGCCGAGCCGGCCCAGCTCGACGCGGTGCGCCGCGTGCTGGCGCGGGCTGCCGCCACCGTGGACGACCTGGAGAACGGCGTGCAGGAAGGTCGTCCCGACGGGAAGCTCGGTCACAACTGCTCCGGCAAGCATGCGGGGATGCTCGCTGCGTGCCGAGCGAACGGCTGGCCGCTCCATCGCTACCGCGCCGCCGACCATCCGCTCCAGCAGCGGATCTCGAAGCTCCTCGGAGACGGCGAGACGGCGATCGACGGCTGCGGCGTTCCGACGTTCGCCACGACGCTCGTCGAAGCGGCCGCGCTGCTGACGCGAACGCCGACGCGGATCCGCGCCGCCATGCAGGCGCGCCCCGAGCTCGTTGGCGCCTCGCACGGCGCGGTCGACACCGATCTGATGCGCCTGCGTCCCGGCTGGATCGCGAAGGGCGGCGCCGAAGGGCTCTTCTGCGCGGCGCACGACGGCGGCCGCGGGATCGCCCTCAAGGCAGAGGACGGCGCCTACCGCGCGATCGGCCCGGCGCTCGCGCGCGTGCTCGGAATCGACGAGCTGGCCGAGACACCGATACGGACCAGTCGAGCCGAGGTCGTCGGCGCAATAACCTTGGCGCCGTGAGCGGAAGGCGGCCAGGGGCGTGAAGGTCTTCATCGTCTCGGACATGGAGGGCGTCTCGGGCATCGTCAAGTGGCAGCAGGTGACCGGCGGCCACGCGATGTACGAGGAAGGGCGCCCCTACACGGGTGAGATCAACGCGGCCGTGCGCGGGGCGAAGGCGGCCGGCGCGACGGAGATCGTCGTCATGGACTAGGAGCGGGGTGGGCCCGGACTTGCGGCCGCCCGGGCCCCGACCCCTGACTCGACCGGTGAGGGGAGGGGGAGTCCGGTCGGTCTGAGTCCAAGGTACTCCGCGAGCAGGCGCGCAAACATCGCCTTAACAGAAGCCTCGAGCGCGGAGAAAACGTCTCGCCAGTCTCAGCTCGCCACCGGTGTGGGTCTATGGTCCGCGAAGCGCGTTCACGAGCGCGCGCAACGTGGCCGGGCCGAGGATCCCATCGGCGGTTAGTCCGAACAAGCGCTGGAACCGCGCCACGGCGTTCGTTGTTGCGGGGCCATATTGGCCGTCGACCTTCCCGGTCGAGAAGCCGACGCTCGCGAGTGCGCGCTGGAGGACCGCGACCTGCGTTCCCGTGTCGCCTGGCTTGAGCGTTGAGGCGGGAGCAGGAAGGTGCCGCGTCGGCGGCGCCGTTGTCGTGGCGGTCGTGGGCGTGGTCCGCGTCGTGAGGGTTGGTGACGACGTCGAGGTGCGTGCCTTGGCGCCGCCGCCGCTGAAGACGCCACCGGCGACGAGCCCTGCGATCAGCAGCACGAGCAACAGGGCTCCGACGGCGACCACCCGTCTGTCAACCAGCCGAACCCAGAACGGCCGCGAGGCCGCATCCGCCTCGCTCAGCCAGTCGTCGGCGTCTGGCCCAACGATCTCCTCCGATGGGTCACGTGGCGCCCTGCGCAGCTCCGGATCCGGGTCCGCGAACCAGTCGTCCTGGTTTGGTCCGTGGTTCACACCCCCGACCGTAACGCCTGTGGGGTGCCAATACTCGATCCGCGCTCCCGCGTCGCGGGCGACCCGCCGCTCGACCCGGCTCGCGTTCCGGCCGTTCTGACCATCTAGTGCACCGTTCCGGAAGTTCCGTGATGATCCTGGCGAGCGAAAAGCACGCGGGGCAAGGACGCAGGGAGCCCCGATAGCGGTGTTCTATCGGGGCGACCGAGGACGCAGCCCGGCGCCGCTTTGCAGCCGCCAGGGCGCGCGAGATTTTCGGAACGGTGCACTAGGTTTGACCCCATGGCCCTTCTGCAGGCGCGCGGCATCGCGAAGAGCTTCGGCTCGCGGCTGATCCTCGACGGGCTCGACTTCGACGTCGAGGCCGGCGTGCGCCTGGGGGTGATCGGCCCGAACGGCGGCGGCAAGTCGACCCTCCTGCGCATCCTTGCGGGGGAGGAGACCGCGGACGCGGGCGAGCTGACGGCACGGCGCGGGCTCGTCGTGGCCTACCTCCCCCAGCAGCTCGAGGGGGACGGGCGCGACGCCCTGCATACCCTGCGCGCCGCGCGGCCGGACCTGGACGAGCTGGAACACGACCTCGAGCGTGTCGAGACCCAGCTCAGCGAGCTCGGCGCAGACCTCGAACGGATGACCCGCGCTCTGCACCGGCAGGAGGAGCTCGTGGAGCGCTGGACCGCTGCCGGCGGCCCGGGCTTCGACGGCCGGGCGCGGGCGCTGCTCGTAGACGTCGGCCTGGCCGAGGACGAGCTCGAGCAGCCGACGCGTGACCTGTCGGGCGGCAGGCGCAAGCTCGTCGGGCTGGCGGCGTGCCTGCTCCGCGACCCCGACGTGCTCCTGCTCGACGAGCCCGAGGCCCATCTCGACGTCGAGGCGCGCGAGCGGATGGAGAGCCTGATGCGCTCCTTCGACGGCTCCATAGTGGCCGTCTCCCATGACCGCTACCTGCTCGACGAGACGGTCAGCCAGATCGCAGAGCTCGCCGGCGGCAGCATCCGCATGTGGCCAGGCAACTACTCGGCTTACACGATCGCCCGAGAGCTCGAGCTCCAGCGGCAGCAGCAGGCGTACGTCACGCAGCAGAAGGAGATCGCGCGCCTGGAGGAGGCGATCCGGCGTTTCAAGGACTGGGCCAGCCGCGTCGTCGACGAGAGGCACATCAAGCAGGCGCGCAACAAGCAGCGGCAGATCGACCGAATGGACAAGATCGACAGGCCGGTGCTCGAGCGCCGCAAGATCGCGCTCGAGCTGCGCCCGCACACGCGCGGCGGCGAGCGTGTCGTCGAGCTGGCCGGAGCGGGCGTCGAATTGGCAGGCCGCGCGGTCCTGGCGGGTGTCGACGTGACGGTGCTGCGCGGTGAGCGCGTGGGTGTCGTCGGCGACAACGGCGCCGGCAAATCGGTGCTGCTGCGCATGCTCGCGAACGAGCTCGCGACGAGTGAGGGGGAGCGAAGGGCCGGGCCCTCGATCAGGTTCGGCCGGCTCGCGCAAGACCGCCGCCCCGACAATCCGGACGCGACGCCGCTCGAGCTCGTGCGGCGGGCAGCTCCGATCTCCGAGGGTGAGGCCGTTTCGCGGCTGATGAAGTTCCTGTTCGGCTACGAGCAGGTGCGCCGTCCGCTGCACACGCTCTCGGGCGGCGAGTGGACGAGGCTGCAGCTGCTCCTGCTGATGCTCGAAGGAGCGAACTGCCTGCTGCTCGACGAGCCGACCAACCACCTCGACATCGAGTCCGTCGAGATGCTCGAGAGCGCTCTCGAGGGCTTCGACGGCACGGTGATCTTCGTCTCGCACGACCGTTACTTCCTCGACCGCATCGCCGACCGGATCC
>JALYLO010000559.1 GCA_030774175.1 Actinomycetota bacterium | reverse complement strand
CCATCAACAGCTCCTCGATCGATGCGGACGCGCCGCGCTTCAGCAGCACCGGCTTGCGCGCCTTCCCCACCTCGGCGAGCAGCGAGAAGTTCTGCATGTTGCGCGCGCCGATCTGGATCACGTCCGCGGTCTCGAGAACTGGCTCGACCTCGCGGGGATCCATCAGTTCGGTCACGAGCGGCAGTCCGGTCTCCTCACGTGCCTCGGCGAGGATCGTCAGCCCTTCCTGCCCGAGCCCCTGAAAGGTGTACGGCGAGGTGCGCGGCTTGAACGCGCCGCCGCGCAGCATGGTGCAGCCGGCCTCAGCGACGGCCCGCGCGGTGACGAGCGTCAGCTCGCGGTTCTCGACCGTGCACGGCCCGGCGATGAAGCCGAAGTAACCCTCTCCGATCCGCCGCCCGCGCACCTCGATCACCGTCGGGTCGGGCGAAATCTCGCGTGAGACGAGCTTGTACGGCTTGAGGATCGGCAGCACGTGGTCGACTCCGGCGTAGCCCTCGAGCGGCAGCGCCGCGATCAGCTCACGCTCGCCGATCGCGCCGATCACCGTCGCGCGCTTCCCCGGCGTAACGTGCGCCTGCACGCCGGCCTCCTCGAGCCGCGCGACGACGTGCTCGACCTCGTCGGGCGTTGCGGTGCCGCTCATGACGATCAGCAGCTCGGGTGCGTGGACGGTCGCCATAAACCCCGAGCGTAGTTGTTCTTCGGCAGGCCACGATTGAAGGACTAGATGTGCTGGGAGGGCGGCCACCGAGCGGCAGCCGCCCTCCGGCAAGCTCTACCGAGGAGTGAGAAACCCGGTGGCGATCACGGTGAGACCACCGCCCGCATCGCCGGTGCAGGTGATGAGGTTCGTCAATCCTGGCTTGCTGTCAAAGAGCACGAACGTCTCCGTCCCGTCCGTGAACGCCAGGTAGGCAGTTACGAACACGCTCGTCGAGTCGATGGCCCACGCGACTCGTCCGCGGTTCGTCAACGTACCCGGGTTGACGTCCACGTGCAGTCCGCCCGTACATGTAAGCGAGACGGGCTGCTGCAAGTTCGGACCACCCGGATCCGCTAGAAGTGCAGCTGGCAGTCCAAAGCAAAAGGCCGCCAACAACGACGCGGTGAGCAGGAGCCTCTTCACCGCAACCTCCTCTCCTTCGACCGCAGTGCTAGAAGTTGAGTCTTCTCCGCGGCCCGCGTGCTGTCAACCCGCACCCGTACAGGGCGATGCGGTTTCACGTCAAGCTCTAACTCAGCTCGGGCGCCACGTCGACGTCGTAGCCCTGCGTGCCGAGGACGTCGGCGGCCCTATATGCCGCCTCCTTTTCTCTGAGATCAGCAGCGCGAGGGTGCCGCCGCGGAGCATCGTGCAGCCGGCCGCGGCGACGGCGCGCGCGCTGACGAGCTTCTGCTCGCGGTTCTCGACCGTGCACGGCCCGGCGATGAAGCCGAAGTAACCGTCTCCGATCCGCCGCCCGCGCACCTCGATCACCGTCGGGTCGGGCGAGATCTCGCGTGAGACGAGCTTGTACGGCTTGAGGATCGGCAGAACGTGGTCGACCCCCCGCGTAGCCCTCGAGCGGCAGCGCCGCGATCAGCTCACGCTCGCCGATCGCGCCAATTACGGTCGCCCGCTGTCCCGGCATCACGTGCGCCTGCACGCCGGCCTCCTCGAGCCGCGCGACGACGTGCTCCACCTCATCGGGCATCGCGGTGCCGCTCATCACGATCAGCAGCTCGGGTGCGTGGACGGTCGCCACGGTCCGAGGGTAGTGGTTCAGGAGCTGGACGAGTCGTACACTTGGCCCGTTCTGTTACCGCGGAGGGAGGTTGGTCGTGCCCGAGGGAATGGATTCGACGTTTTATCGGTCTCCCGCAGCGGCGATCGCTGCGCCGCCGGAGACGCTCGCCTATGTCGCGGCGTTCGACCCGGCCGGGAGACAGCACGACGCGATGAGCGTGGTCGACTGCGACGCCGGATCGGCCACGTATGGCCAGGTGGTCGGCTGGACGGAGCTGCCGTCGGCGGGCAACGAGTTGCACCACTTCGGCTGGAACGCCTGCTCGAGCGCGCTCTGTCACAAGGGCCATGCCCATCACGGGCTCGAGCGCCGCTATCTCGTGGTGCCGGGCCTGCGCTCGTCGCGTACGTACGTGCTCGACACAAAGCCCGATCCGCGGCAACCTCGGCTCGTACGCACGATCGAGGCTGAGGAGCTTGCTGCCAAGGCCGGCTACTCGCGCCCGCACACCGTCCACTGCGGGCCGGGCGGCATCTTCATGTCCAATCTGGGCGGCGTGGATGGGAGCGAGGGGCCGGGCGGTGTGGCACTGATCGACCACGACACTTTCGAGGTGATCGGCGCCTGGGAGAAGGACCGCGGTGAGCAGTACTTCGCGTACGACGTCTGGTGGCACCTCAACGAGGACGTCGCCATCACCTCCGAGTGGGCGACTCCGTCGATGATCGAGAACGGGCTCAACCCCGAGGATCTGCTCGGCCGCCGGTTCGGCCACCACCTCAACTTCTGGAGCCTCTCCGAGGGCAAGCTGCTCCAGCGGGTCGATCTCGGCGACGAGCATCAGATGGTGCTCGAGCTGCGCCCCGCGCACGACCCGCGCCAGACCTGGGGCTTCGTCGGGGTCGTGATCAGCGTCGCCGATCTCTCCGCGTCGATCTGGTTGTGGCACCGCGAGAACGGCAGCTGGGAGGCGGAGAAGGTGATCACCATCCCCGCCGAGCCCGCCGACGCCTCGGAATTGCCGCCGGCGCTCCAGCCCTTCGGGGCAGTGCCACCGCTCGTGAGCGACATCGATCTGTCGGTCGACGACCGCTGGCTGTACGTGTCCTGCTGGGGGACCGGCGAGCTCAAGCAGTACGACGTCAGCGACCCGCACAAGCCGCGCGAGACCGGCTCGGTCCGCCTGGGCGGGATCGTCCAGCGCACGCCGCACCCCGGGGATCCCGAGCTGCGATTGGCCGGTGGGCCGCAGATGGTCGAGATCAGCCGGGACGGCCGGCGCGTCTACGCCACCAACTCGCTGTACGCGGCCTGGGACGAGGTCTTCTACCCCGACGGGGTGGGCGCTTGGGCAGTCCGCCTCGACGCGAACACTGAGACAGGCGGCATCGCCGTCGATCCACGGTTCTTCCCGCACGGCGACGACTTCCGCGGGCTGCGCGCGCACCAGGTCCGACTACAGGGCGGGGACGCTTCGAGCGACTCCTACTGCTTCGTGGATTAGCCGAGCTCGGGAGCGACGTCCACGTCGTAGCCCTGCGTGCCGAGGACGTCAGCGGCGCGGTGGGCGGCATCCTCGCCCGCGATCAGCAACGCGAGGGTGCCGCCGCGCTCGCGCGAGACGTGGTGGAGCTCGAGGTCCTCGATGTTGATCCGCTCCGCGCCGAGCGCCTGCATGATCG
>JALYLO010000558.1 GCA_030774175.1 Actinomycetota bacterium | reverse complement strand
TGGACCACGGCCGTCGAGACGCTGCCCTGCAGCATCCGGCGGATCGGCCCCCAACCGTGCGCGCCGATCACGATCATCTGGGCGCCGCGCCGCTTCGCGACGGCGCAGATCTCGTCGGCCACGGAGCCGGTCGCGTGCACCACGTCGCAGGTGACGCCGTGCTCGGCAGCGACGGCGGTCGCCTGGGCGAGTGTGTGCTCGACATGATCCCGCTCGATCTTGTGCAGTTCGGTGAGGATCTCGCCGTAGCCGTAGTAGCCGTAGCCGGGGACGGTCACGTGCTCGACCGACACGGCGACGAGCGGGGCCGCAAGCGCGTGTGCGAGCTCGACCGCCTGTAGGGTGGCTTCGGCGACGGACGGGGATCCGTCTGTTGCCAGGACGATGGGCTTCACGGTGAGCCTCCTTCGATTGACATCTGGATCGTGCCGCCGCCGGCCCGACGCGGAATCAGGGCGCGGGCGGTGCCGGATCCGTAGTTGCCCGCAGCGTTCTGGGGGCTCGCGCCCGATGGAACGGGGGCCCCGGTCGGCGACGGTGGCGGCGTGGCGGCCCTGAGGGCACTGGAAGACGTCGTCCTTTCGGACGGTTCGACGCTGCGCCTCCGTCCGACGGCGCCCGCCGACGAGGCCGCGCTGCTCGAGTTCTTCGAGCGGCTCTCACCCGAGAGCCGCTACCTGCGCTTCCAGGGTGCGATCCGGGTCGACTCCCACCTGGTCGCGGCCTTTCTGCGGAGCGATGGGCGCGAGTCGCTGTCGCTGATCGGCGAGCTCGCCGATGCGGAGGGCACGACGCGTGTCGTGGCCATCGGCACGTTCGCGCGGTTGCGCGACCATTCTCGCGCCGAGGTTGCCTTCGCCGTCGCCGATGACCTGCAACGGCACGGCATCGGCACCAGGCTGCTCGAACGGCTCGCCGCGCGCGCGCGGGAGGAGGGGATCGAGCGCTTCGTCGCGCAGGTGCTCCCCGGCAACGCCGGGATGCTGCACGTGTTCGGCGACACCGGCTTCGAGGTGCAGCGCCGCTTCGTCGGCGGAGTCGTCGAGGTCGAGTTCGCGCTCTCCTCGTCTCCGCAGGTCCTCGACCGCATCGCGCAGCGCGACCATTCGGCGGTCGCCGCCTCTCTCGAGCGGTTCTTCAAGCCGTCCTCGGTCGCCGTGGTCGGCGCCTCTGCGCGCCGCGGCACGATCGGCGGCGAGCTCTTCCGCAATGTGATCGCGGCCGACTTCGACGGCGCCGCGTACCCGGTCAACCCCAAAGGCGATCCCGTTGGCGGCGTTCCCGGCTACCGCTCCGTCGAAGACATTCCGGCGCCCGTCGACCTCGCCGTCGTCTGCGTGCCCGGCGAGCAGGTGCTCGACGCGGCGGAGTCGGTGCTGCGCGCCGGCGTGCGTGCTCTGTGCGTGATCTCCGCCGGCTTCGCCGAGACGGGCTCGGAAGGCCTGGCACGGCAGGAGCAGCTGCTGGCGCTCGTCCGGGCGCACGGGGCGCGGCTGATCGGGCCGAACTGCCTCGGCGTCGCCTCGACCGCGCGGCGCCTGAATGCGACCTTCGCGCGGCGAGCGTTCCCGTCCGGCCGGGTGGCGTTCTCGTCACAGAGCGGCGCGCTCGGCCTCGCGCTCCTCGAGCAGGCTGACGCGCGCGGGCTCGGGCTGTCGGCGTTCGTCTCGATCGGCAACAAGGCCGACGTCTCCTCCAACGACCTGCTCGAGTACTGGGAGGACGATCCCGAGACGGACGTGGTGCTGCTCTACCTCGAGTCGTTCGGGAACCCGCGCAAGTTCGCACGCGTCGCCGGCCGCGTCGCGCGCTCGAAGCCGATCCTCGCCATGCGAAGCGGGACGAGCAACGCCGGTGCCCGCGCCGCGGCGTCGCATACCGCGGCGCTCGCCGGGTCGGACGCCGTTGTCGACGCGCTCTTCCGCCAGGCCGGCGTCCTGCGCGCTGCGACGTTGCAGGAGCTGCTCGACACGGCGGTGCTGCTGACGGCGCTGCCCGCGCCTGCGGGCAACCGCGTGGCGGTGCTGACGAACGCAGGCGGCCTCGGCATCCTCTGCGCCGACGCGTGCGAGGCGGCGGGGCTTGCCCTGCCCGAGCTGACGCCGGAGACGCGCGAGGCGCTCGCGGCGGTCACGCCGCGCGAGGCGAGCCTCGGCAACCCCGTCGATCTGCTCGGCTCCGCGAACGCAACGACCTACGAGAACGTCCTGCCGCCGCTCCTCGCGGATCCGAACGTCGACGCCGTGATCGCGCTGTTCGTCCCGCCGGTCGTCGAGGCCCCGCGCGCCGTCGAAATCGTCCTGGAGCGCGTCGCGCGCGAGTCGGCCAAGCCGCTGCTCTCGGTCGTGCTGAGCGCCGACGGCTCGGCGCAGGGAGGCTTCGAGTACCCGGAGTCCGCCGCGCGTGCCCTGGGGCTCGTCGCGCAGCGGGCGGACTGGCTGCGGCGGCCGGTCGGCATGACGCCCGAGCTCGTGGTCGACGCGACGCGAGGGCGTGCGATCGTCGACGCGGCGCCCGAAGGCTGGCTCGACGGCGAAGCAGCGCGAGACCTGCTCGACGCGTACGGGATCCCGCTCGTTCGCGAGCGGCGCGCCGCGACGCCCGACGAGGCGGCCGCCCAGGCCTCCGACCTCGGGTTTCCGGTTGTCGTGAAGACGGCCGCAGCGGGCGCGCACAAGACCGAGACGGGCGGCGTCGCGCTCGACCTGCGCAGTGCCGACGAGGTCAGGCGCGCAGCGGCGCGCATGGGCGGCCCGGTGATCGTCCAGCAGTACGTGACCGAGGGCGTGGAACTGCTCGCCGGTCTCGTTCAGGACGCCGTGTTCGGGCCGCTCGTCGCGTTCGGGCCGGGCGGCGTGCTCGCAGAGCTGATCGGCTCCGCGAACTTCGCGCTCGCGCCGCTCACGGACGTCGACGCCGCCGAGCTGCTCGGCTCCGGCAAGGCCGGCAGGCTGGTCGACGGCTGGCGCGGCGCGCCTCCCGCGGATCGCGCTGCGCTCGCCGACCTCCTGCACCGGCTCTCGCGGCTCGCCGTCGACCTGCCGGAGGTCGCCGAGCTCGACCTCAATCCGGTGCTCGCCCGGCCAAGCGGCTGCGTCGCGGTCGACCTGCGCATCCGCATCGCCCGCTCGAGGCCGCCGTCCTCGTCGAAGACCTGGTAGCGCGTTCTGTGCGACCATCCGGGTCGTGAGAACACAAGAGTCGAGCCGCCTGCGCATCCTCTTTCAGACCGGCATCGCGATCAACTCGGAGCTCTCGCTGGACGCGGTGCTGCAGCGCATCGTGGAGGCGGCCGCCCTCGTCACCGGTGCCCGGTACGCCGCCCTCGGCGTCCTCGACGCGACGGGGACGAGCCTCGAACGGTTCATCACCCACGGCATCGACGACGAGGTGCGCGCGCGCATCGGCGACCTCCCGCGCGGGCGCGGGGTCCTGGGAGCGCTGATCAGCGACGCACGGACGCTGCGCCTGCACGACCTCACGGAGGATCCTCGCTCGGTCGGCTTCCCGCCCGGCCACCCCCCGATGAACACCTTCCTCGGCACGCCGATTCTCCTCCGCGGCGTCGCCTACGGCAACCTCTACCTGACCGAGAAGGAGGACGGCGCCGACTTCGACGAGGTCGACGAAGAGCTGGTCTCGCTGCTCTCGGCGCAGGCAGCGGTCGCGATCGAGAACGTGCGCCTCTACGAGTCTGCGACCTCCTGGTCGCAGCAGCTCGAGTCGATGCAGGAGATCAGCGAGGCGCTCGTGGGCGAGCTCGACTTGCCTCGACTGCTGCAGCTCGTCGTGGAGCGACTGCGCGAGCTGATCGACGCCCGGGTCGTGGCGATCGCGCTGCCGGCGGGCGACGGGTTGCGCATCGAGGCGGTCGCGGGCGACAACGCGGCGGAGCTCCTGCACACGGTGATCCCGCACCAGTCGAAGTCGGGGCAGGTGCTCGCGCGCGGCCGCAGCGAACGCGTCGACTCGATTCTCGACGACCCCGAGGTCGTCCAGGAGGTTGCGCGCCGCTTCGGCGCCGTCACCGGCCTGTACGTCCCGCTCGTGTCGCCCGCCGGCCCGACCGGAATCGTCTTCGCACACGACAAGCTGAGCCGGGATCCACGCTTCACGAGCGGCGACCTGCGGCTGGCGGAGCATTTCGCGCAACGCGCGAGCGTTGCCGTCGATCTGTCGCGCCGCGTGGCCCGCGACTCGCTCCGACGGTTGATCGAGGGGCAGGAGCTCGAGCGGCGCCGGCTCGCGCGCGAGTTGCACGACGAGACGGGGCAGGCCCTCACCTCGGTGCTGCTCGGGCTGAAGGCGGTCGAGAATGCCGACGACGTTCCCGCGGCGTTGGCCGACCTGCGAAAGCTCGTGGTCGAGACGCTTCAGGACGTGCGCCGCCTGGCGGTCGAGCTGCGGCCCAAGTCTCTCGACGACTTCGGGCTGGTGGCGGCGCTCGAGCGGCTCGTCGAGACATTCACGGCAGCGACCGGGATCGAGGTCCAGTTCCAGTCGCGGCTGGGCGAGGACCGCCTGCCGGCCGAGGTGGAGACGACGCTCTATCGTGTCGTGCAGGAGGCGTTGACGAACATCACGAGGCATGCCGGCGCCCGTCGTGTCAGTGTGCTGCTCGTCCGTCGCGGCTCGTCTGCGACCGCGGTCGTCGAGGACGACGGGCACGGATTCGACCGGAACGACGAGACGCGAGGCGGGATCGGGTTGGCAGGGATGCGCGAACGGGTGGCGCTGCTCGACGGGAAGCTCACCATCGAGTCCGATCCAGGCACCGGCACCACGCTGGTCGCCGAGGTGCCGCTCCCGTGATCAAGATCGTCGTGGTGGACGACCACGCCGTCGTCCGCTCGGGCCTGCGGCTCCTCGTCGAGGCGGAGGAGGACATGGAGGTCGTCGGCGAGGCCGGTACCGCGCGCGAGGCCGTCTTCGAGGTGCGCGCGCATCAGCCGCACGTGATCCTCCTCGACGTCGTCATGCCGGACGAGAGCGGCATCGAGGCGCTCCCGAAGCTGCTCCACGAGGCTCGGGACGCCAAAGCCCTGATGCTGTCGATGCAGGACGATCCGCACTATGTCCGCGAGGCGTTCGCGGCCGGCGCCAGCGGCTATGTGCTCAAGGAGGCCGTGGACGCAGAGGTCGTCGCGGCGATTCGCGAAGTCGCCGCAGGCGGGCAATACGTGCATCCCGCGCTCGGCGCGCGCATGGTCGCGGCGGATGCAGCAGCACAAGCGGCCGCCGACGCAGACCCGCTCTCCGACCGCGAGCGCGAAGTGCTCAGGCTCCTGGCGCTCGGGCATACGAATCAGGAGATCGCGAAACAGCTCTTCATCTCGGTGCGCACGGCCGAGACACACCGTGCGCACATCATGCGGAAGCTGCGCCTCGCGACCCGCGCCGAGCTCGTCCAGTATGCGATCGAGCACGGCCAGCTCGAGCCGAGCTAGTAGTGGCTCGCCTACGCGGGCCGTAGCTTCCGCGCGAAGCCGTCGAGGTCGATCGAACCGGCCGAGACAGGCCGAAGGTAGATCGGCTCGTCCTCGCGCAGCTCGACCACGACGGAGCGCTCGCCGCTGATCTCCTCGGCCGGCTCCCGCCCGACGCGAACCTTGCGGATCGCA
>JALYLO010000557.1 GCA_030774175.1 Actinomycetota bacterium | reverse complement strand
CGATCGACGCCGTGCCCGGCGCCGGCCGGAGGGCGGTCATCAGCGATTCAGACGGCAGCGTGATCACGTTCTTCGAGGCATTCCGCTAAGTCTCGAGCGCCAGGAGATCGTCGATCGTCTCGCGCCGGCGGATCAGCCGCGCCTCGCCGCCGGAGACGAGCACCGCGGCGGGGCGCGGGACGGCGTTGTAGGTCGAGCTCATCGCGAGCGTGTAGGCGCCGGTGACGGGGACCGCGAGCAGGTCCCCGCGCCGGGCCTCCGGCAGCTCGACGCGCTCGATCAGCACGTCGCCCGATTCGCAGTGCTTGCCCGCGACCGCATAGACGCCGGCCGCCGGCTCGTCCGCCCGGTTCGCGATCAGGGCGGTGTAACGCGCGTTGTACATCGCCGGGCGCGGGTTGTCCGACATTCCGCCGTCGACGGTGACGTACGTGGTCGTTGCGCTCGCCTTCTTGACGACGCCGACCGTGTAGAGCGTGACACCCGCGCGGGAGACGAGTGAGCGCCCGGGCTCGAGGATCAGCTCGGGCGCCGGCAAGCTCTGGAGCTGGAAGGCGCGCGTCAGCTCTCCGACCATGCCGGCCACGAACTCGCCGATCGTGAACGACGGCTCCTCCAGCACGTGGCGGACGCCGAGGCCGCCGCCCAGGTCGATCGTCCGCGGCGTCCAGCCCTGCTCGGAGCGCAGCCGGGCCGCGAAGCCGGCGACCCAGTCGATCGTCATCAGCGAGGCGCCGAAGTGCATCAACTGCGAGCCAACGTGCACGTGCAGCCCCTCGGCCTCCGGCAGGCGCCTGATCGCCTCGGCGGCGTCCTCGGGCGGCAGGCCGAACTTCGAGCCGTGGTGCGCCGTCTTCACGGCCTCGTGCGTGTCCGCCTCGATCCCCGGGGTGACGCGGATCAAGAATCGCCGGCCGCCGAGCGCCCGCGCGCGCTCGAGCTCGTCGAGCGAGTCGAGGACGATCAGCGCGCCCGCCTCGGTGGCCCGGCGTAGCAGCTCCTCCTCCTTGTTGTTGCCGTGGATCACCATGCGCCCGCCCGGAATGCCGGCGCGGAGCGCGAACTCGAGCTCGCCGATCGTGGAGACGTCGGCGCCGAGCCCTTCCTCCGCCAGGAGCCTCAGCACGGCGACCGAGGGGAAGGCCTTCGTCCCGTAGACGACGAGCGCGCCCGGCGCCGCGGCGAGGTAGGCCCGCGCCTGGGCCCGCAGGGTCGCCTCGTCGTAGACGACGAGCGGCGTGCCGAACTCGCGGGCGAGCTCGGCGGCCCGCACGCCGCCGAGCACGAGCGCGCCGTCCTCGACGGCGGCGCCGTCGGGAAGCAGTTCGCTCAGCAGGGTCTGAATGGTTGGCTGCATCGGCGTCCCATGGTTACACTCCGGACTGTGAATCAGCTTCTTAACTGAGTCAGGAAGCGAACGCGGCGCCGCTGCGACGAGCTTCCACGGCCTCTCACCCGAGAGGCTTTTTCATTTCTAGGGCTCGAGGAGCCACGAGGACAACGATGGACGAGTACGACGCACAGGCAATCGAAGAGAAGTGGCAGGCCGTCTGGGAGGCGGAGCGCGCCTTCGCGGTCGAGAACCCCTCGCCGGGCGAAGCGCTGCCCGAGCCGCACTTCTACAACCTCGAGATGCTCCCGTACCCCTCGGGCGATCTGCACATGGGGCACGTCCTCAACTACACGCTCGGCGACGTCGTCACGCACTTCCGCCGCCGCACCGGGCATACGGTGCTGCGCCCGATGGGCTTCGACTCATTCGGTCTGCCGGCCGAGAACGCCGCGATCAAGGAGGGCGGTCATCCGCTCGAGATCACCGAGCGCAACATCGCGTCGATCACGACCCTGATGCGGCGGATGGGCTGGGCGATCGACTGGGACCGCCAGGTGTCGGCGCATGAGCCGTCCTACTACCGCTGGACGCAGTGGCTGTTCCTGAAGTTCTTCGAGCACGGGCTCGCCTACCGCAAGGAGGCGTCCGTCAACTGGTGCCCCAACGACCAGACGGTGCTCGCGAACGAGCACGTCGTCGACGGGCGCTGCTGGCGCTGCGGGGCCGTCGTCGAGGCGCGCAACATGGCGCAGTGGTTCTTCAAGATCACCGCCTACGCCGACGCGCTGCTCGAGGACCTGGCGACGATCGACTGGCCGGAGCGCACGAAGAAGATCCAGACGAACTGGATCGGCCGTTCCGAGGGCGCCGAGATCCTCTTCCGCGTCGAGGAGCTCGATCTCGACATCCCGGTGTTCACGACCCGGCCCGACACCCTGTTCGGCGCGACCTTCTTCGTGGTCGCGCCGGAGTCGCCCCTCGTCGACCAGCTGACCGAGGGATCGGAGCTCGCCGACGAGGTGCGCTCGTATGCGCGGATCGCCGCTGCGCGGCCGACCGAGGACCGCGAGCAACGCGAGAAGTCGGGCGTCTTCACGGGCCGCTACGCGACGAACCCGGTCAACGGAGAGCAGATCCCGATCTGGGTGTCCGACTACGTGCTGATGGAGTACGGCACCGGCGCGATCATGGCGGTGCCGGCGCACGACGATCGCGACCGCGAGTTCGCGGAGCGCTTCGAGTTGCCGATCGTGCCGGTGATCGACGATGAGGGGTTGTTGATCAACTCGGCGCCGTTCGACGGTCTGCCGTTCGAGGAGGGCAAGCGAGCAATCGTCGAGTCGCTGAGCGCTCGCGGGAGAGGCCAGCCCGCGATCAACTTCCGCCTGCGCGACTGGAGCTTCTCGCGGCAGCGCTACTGGGGTTGTCCGATCCCGATCATCTACTGCGGCGAGCACGGGCCGGTGCCCGTGCCCGAGGACGAGCTGCCGGTGTTGCTGCCGGACGTCGAGAACTACCGGCCGAAGGGCGAGCCGCCGCTCGCCTCCAACGCCGAGTTCATGAACGTGCCCTGCCCGAAGTGCGGCGCGCCGGGCCGGCGCGAGGCCGACACGATGGACACCTTCGTCGACTCGTCGTGGTACTTCCTGCGCTACACCGATCCGCACGACGACAGCGCACCGTTCGATCGCGCGATCGCCGACTACTGGATGCCGATCGACCAGTACATCGGCGGCATCGACCACGCGAAGGGCCACCTGCTGTACTCGCGCTTCTTCGTCAAGGCGATGAACGACCTCGGCATGCTCGGCTTCCGCGAGCCGTTCCAGCGGCTCTTCCATCAGGGGTGGGTGCGGCTCGGCGGCAAGCGCATGTCGAAGTCGCAGGGCGGGGTCTCGCCGCAAGAGCTGATCGAGCGCTTCGGCGCCGACTCGATCCGCATCTACATCCTCTTCTACGGGCCCGCCGACCAGGACATCGACTGGACGCCGGACGGCGTCGACGCGACCGCGCGATTCCTGCGACGCCTCTGGCGCGTCGTCCAGGAGGCGGCTGCGCAGCCGGCGTCGCCGGAGGGCGTCGACACGCCCCTCGCGCGCAAGGCGCACGAGACGATCGCGCGCGTCACCGACGACATCGACCGTCGCTTCGCGTTCAACACGCCGATCGCGGCCGTGATGGAGCTGGTCAACGACCTGTCGAAGGCACCCGGCGATCCCGCCGCGCACTTCGCGGCGGAGACCGCCGTTTCCGTCCTCCAGCCGTATACACCGCACATCGCTGAGGAGCTGTGGGTCGCGCTCGGCCACGAGCGGCTGTGGGAGCACCCGTGGCCGGTCGCGGACGGGGCGCTGCTGCACCGCGACACGATCGAACTCGTGCTCCAGGTGAACGGCAAGGTCCGAGACCGCATCCAGGTGGCCGCGGGGCTGCCGGAAGCGGAGCTGATCGAGCACGCGCGGGCCTCCGAGAAGGTGCAGGCGCACCTCGGTGGGGAGGAGCGCCGCGTGATCGTCGTGCCGGACAAGCTCGTCAACATCGTCGTCTAGTTAGGCGGTTCGCCCGCGGGCGGCCCAAGCGAACGTGTGCAGCGTGAAGGGTGGGTTCGGCAGCAGCTCCCGGCAGCGGCCACGGAGCTCCGAGCGCCGAGCCTCGTCGAGGCCCCCCGCGTACGCGCCCGCCGGCCCGACGCCGAGCGTGAACGGGTTCCACCAATCGTCGAAGCTCGAGTACTCGACGGACGCGCCGAGCTCGGTCTCCTCGACTCCGTCGAGCCCAGCTTCCTCGAGCAGCTCGGTGAGATGACCCGCACGCGCGCCCGCCAATCCGGATTCGTCCTCAGCCGCGTCATCAATCTCGAGCGCCGCGCGCCAGAACGCAGTGAGCGGTGCTCTCTCGCCGGCGTGATCCCAAACGCTGGCCGCGACGACGCCGCCGGGCCGGGTTACGCGCGCCATCTCGCGCAGACCGGCGACGGGATCGGCCATGAAGTGGACGACGAGTTGCGCGAGCGTCGCGTCGAACTCATCGTCCGGGTAGGGCAGGTCCTCGGCTGAAGCGCGCTGCACCTCGACGCCTGGGTGTCGCGCGCGGGCGGCTGCGACGAACGGCTCGCTCGGATCGACCGCTGCGACGGACTCAGCACCGAGACGCGTTACGAGCTCGGTTGTCAACGCGCCCGGCCCACAGCCAACATCCAGGGCCTTCTGTCCCGTACGCACTTCTCCGAGATCAGCGAGCTCCGGGGCGAGCTGGGCCGAATACCGGCCCATGAAGCGGTCGTACGAGTCAGCCGCGACGTCGAAGGTCACGGCGACACTGTATGCGTGGGTCGCGGTGGGTCTGCGGCCCCGGAAGGCTCGGGCGCGGCGAGATTTCACGCTTTCGGCACGAAGGCGTCACCCACGCGTGACAGCTGCGCCGGCACCGTTGGACGGTGCCCACGCTCTCCCTCACCGTGCAGCAGCGGCGCCTCCTCGCCGTGGCGCTCGCCTGTGCCGTCGCGCTTTTCCTTGCCTTCCGGCATCTCGGGGGGCACGCGGCCGCCGCGCCCCTCGTCGTCGCACCGCTTGCCTCGCACGCCGCCCGCCCGACGCTCGCACCCCGGCTGCTCGTCGTCGACGTCGCCGGAGCCGTCCGTCGGCCCGGCCTCTACCGGCTCCGGCAGGGCGCCCGGGTCGCCGATGCGATCGAGCGCGCCGGCGGGCTGAGCCCCCACGCGGAGCGCACGGCAGTCAACCTCGCGGCGCCCCTTGCCGACGGCGAGCAGGTGCTGATCGCCGCGCGCGGCTCCCCGGTCGCGGGCGCGGCGGGCACGACGGGCGCGGCCGCGACCGGCCCCGTCTCGCTCAACTCGGCCTCCGCCGAGCAGCTCGACGCGCTCCCGGGGGTCGGGCCTGTCACCGCGCAGAAGATCCTCCAGTATCGGCAGGAGCACGGCCCATTCACCTCCGTCGACGGCCTGGACGCGATCCCTGGAATCGGTCCCGCACGGCTCGCCGACCTGCGGCCCCTGGTTGTCCCGTGAGGAGCGCGGTGCCGTGAGGAGCCGTGCCGTGGAGCCGTGCCGTGAGGAGCGTGGTGCCGTGAGGAGCGTGGTGCCGTGAGGCGGGTGCTGCCTGCTCACGTCGTTGCGGCTGCGGCCGCGATCGGGCTTGCCTGCTCCGAGCTGGCGCGTCCGAGTCCCGGGACGATGGTTGCGCTCCTCGCCGCCGGCTGGTCCGCCGTGGCGCTTGCCGCGCCCCAACCCGCGCGGCTCGCGTACGTCGCACTGCTCGTGTCGGGTGCAGGCTTCTGGTGGGGAGGAGTCCGCCTCGATCAGCTCGACCGCAGCCCGCTCCGGGCTGAGGTCGACCGGTCGGCTCGCGCGCTCGTCGAGGTGACCGGCGAGCCACGGGTGGGCCAGTTCGGCCAGCGGCTGCCGGCCCGCGTCCGGCGCTTCGACAGTCACCCGCTCGACGAGCGGGTGGAGCTCGAACTGCCGCTCGGGCGCGCACCGCCTCAGGGCGCCCGCGTCAGCCTGCTCGCGGTCGTGCGCCTACCGCGCGGGCCATCGCACGGCTTCGACGAGCGCGCCTTCCTGCGCCGGCAGGGCGTCCATGTCGTCCTGCGCGTCGACGAGTGGCACGTCGTCGGGCGCCGGGGTGGTCTCGGCGGTGCCGCCGACCGGCTTCGCCGCTGGTTGCGCCGCGCCTCTGCGCCCGGTCTGGCGGGAGAGCGGCGCGCGGTCCTCGAGGGAGTGCTGCTCGGCGACGACAACGGGCTCTCGCCGTCGCTGAAGACCAGCTTCCGGCGGTCGGGCCTCTATCACCTCCTGGCGGTCTCCGGTCAGAACGTCGTCCTCCTCGCGGGCGGTGTGCTCGGGCTCGCCGTCCTGCTCGGCGCGCCGCGCGTGTGGGGGCACCTCGGCGCGCTCGCCGCGATCGGCGCCTACGTGCTTGCCGTCGGCCCACAGCCGTCCGTGATCAGGGCCGCGGTCGCCGGGGCCGCCGTCTCCCTGGCCTGGCTGGGCGCCCATCAGCGCGACCCGTGGCACGTGTTGCTCGTCGCCGCGGTCGTGCTGCTCGCCTGGAACCCCTACACGCTCCGCGACCCCGGCTTTCAGCTCTCGTTCGCAGCCGTGCTCGCGATCTTCCTGGCCGTGGGGCCGGTCTCGCGGGCGCTCGAGGGGTACCCGGTGCCGCGCAAGCTCGGCGCGGCCGTTGCGATCTCGGCCGCCTGCAGCGTCGCCACAGCGCCGATCCTGTGGCTGCAGTTCGGATCGGTTCCGTTGCTCGGGGTCGCCGCGAACGCGCTCGTCGAGCCTGCCGTCGGGCCGCTGCTCGGGATCGCACTCGTCACCGCCGCCCTCGACCCGGTCGCGCCGTCGCTCGCGGTGCTCCTCGCCCGGGCGAACGGCTGGATCGCGGCCTACGTTGCCGGCTGCGCGCGCCTCGTCGCCGCGGCCCCCTTCGCCCAGGCGAACGGCCGTGGAGCCGCGCTCGCAGCAGCCGGCGCCCTCGCATCGGCGGCCTATGCTTGGCGGCGATGGCGGATGAGCTCAAGCCGGCCTATCTGATCGCCGGCGGCGACCGGCCGAAGGTCGACCGGGCGGTCGGGCGCCTGCGGGCGCGTTTCGAGCCCGACGCGGTCGAGATCCATCCCGCTGAGGAGACGAGCGGCGACGACGCAATCGCTGCGTGCAACGCGATGGGCCTCTTCGGGTCGGGCTCGCGGCTGGTGGTGATCGACGGCGTCGAGATCTGGAAAGCGCCCGACGCAAAGGCCGTCGCCGACTACCTGACCTCGCCGCTGCCGGGAACGACGCTGGCGCTCGTTGCGGGCGCGCTGAAGAAGGACGCGCCGATCGCGAAGGCCGTCGCCGCCGGGAAGGGCGAGGTGCTGCTCTGGGACGTCGCACAGCGTGCCGTCGCCCGCTGGATCGCCGAGCAGTTCACTGTGCACGGCGCCCGCGCGGAGCCCGAGGCCTGTCGCCTGCTCGCCGACCTCGTCGGTGACGATCTCTACGACCTCGCGAGCGAAGTGGAGAAGCTCGCCACCTGGGCGAACGGCGCGCAGGTGACCGAGGCCGACATCGACGCACTCGTCGCGCCGCGCGCCGGGTCGCCGCCCTGGAACCTCACCGACGCGTGGGGGATCCGCGACGTGGCCGGCGTGCTGCGCGAGGCCGAGAAGATGCTCGATCGCACGGGCGACCCGCTCTCGAAGACGATCCCGCGGGTCGTCGGCAGCCTGAACAAGCACATCCGCAACGCGCGCGCCGCGCAGCTCCTCGAGTCGCAGGGCGTCTCGCCGCAGGACACGGCCTCGCGGCTCGGGATGAAGCCGTACCCGGCCCAGAAGCTCCTCGCGCAGGTGCGAAACTTCAGCGCCGCCGAGCTCGACGACGCCCTCGTCCGGCTCGCCGAGCTCGACTACGCGCTGAAGGGCGGCTCGCGGCTCGCGAACGAGCTCGAGTTGGAGCTGGCGCTCGTGGAGATCACGCGGCCGCGTGAGACCGCCCGCTCCTGAGGGCGCCGCGCGCCCGGCGCTCGAACCGCGCGCGGGGAGGGAAGCCGCGGGCTAGGAGCTCGGGCCAGAGCCGGCCGCGAGCCGTGCCGCCTGCGACTTCTTTCGTGCGCCGGCGTTCTTGTGGAGCGCTCCGCGCGCGACTGCACGGTCGATCAGCTTGAC
>JALYLO010000556.1 GCA_030774175.1 Actinomycetota bacterium | reverse complement strand
AACACCGGCGGCCGCGCGCTCGACATGAACGGCACCCTGCGGCTCCGCCACGGACCCGGCGGCCTCAACGCCGGCCCCTACCCCGCCGACCTCGGCGTGAGCCTCGCGATCGGCGACACCGAAACGGTCCGCACCGTCCTCGACAAGCGGCTGCCGGCCGGCCCGTGGCATGCCAAGATCAACCTGCGCAGCGGCCTGCTGAGCAGGAACGCGGCCGCGACGATCACGTTCCCCGCCATCGAGGCCTCGTCATCCTGGCCACGCCTCGTGATCATCGGGCTGCTCGGCCTCATCGGCCTGCTGCTGGCCATCACCACCCTGCTCATTGCGCGCAGACGACGACGTCGCCCGCCCGCTACGGACAACGACAACAGCCGCCGGACCCACACGCCGCACGCCCACCACGCCTGATCCGGAGCCCGCCGAGCCGAGTGGCGTTGCGCCGACGCGCACGGCCGCAGGGAACTCGCGGGAAGGCGAAGGAGCTCGAGCCGGTCGAAACCGGCCCCACGGTCGACCTCGTTCGCCGTTAGTGCGTCACCTCGTCGCGGTTCTCCGCGCCGTTGGCGTACCACGCGCTTCGGCCGAGATGTTGGGGGAAGGCTCGAAAGCCGGAGGCGTACGATCTTGGCCGCACGCCCGCGGTGATCAGTTGCTTCGTCGCGGATCGATGAGGACGTCGTCGACCTTGTAGGACGCCGACTTCTTCTCTGACTCGACCCGGAAACGGATCGCGATCTTACGCCAGCCCCACTTCTTGCCCAGACGTTGCGGCTCGAGCTTGATGTCGTCGCTGAGCTTCCAGCCGTCATTGGCCTTGAGCCTGAAGGTCTTGGCCTCGCGGACGTTGTTCCGGGCCAGCGCGGGATAGATCACGTCGACAGCCAGGTCGGAGTCAGTCTCCCGCTCGAACTGGGTCACGAAGAAACGAAACGTCGGATAGCTGAGGTCGACGCAGAACTCGGGGCTTGTCGCCGAGCTGCCGGCCGGAAGCGACAGGCTGCTCGCGTGTCCGTCGCCAATGACCGCATGCGGCGAGTTGCCGCGGGTGACGCCGGCCCCGCCCGTGAGCTGCCAGCCGGGGAGGCTCGGGTCTTCGAAGTCCCCGGCGGGGGCAACGAAGTAGTCGCGCCGATCCTTGAACGCGAGCAGCGGGTTGAACAGATCCGGCGCGCTGCAGGTCTGCTCGCCGACGGCGCTCTCATCCGTCCGTACCGTCTCGGCGAGAACCGTGCCCTCGTCGGCCTGGATCGGGGAGTTCAGCGCAGCGGGCGCATCTGCCGTCGTGTCGGCCAAGGCGGCCGGCGCGGCAAGCGCCAATCCCGCGGTACAGCTCACCAGGGTGAGCAGGGCTCGGGTTCTCGTGTACATGTCATGCCTTCCGTGGTCTCGACGTCCTCCCTTTTGATCGGCGGCACCGGTGCTACGGCGTATCGCGACTCGACGAATGATGGACCGTGTTGCTCAAGCTGCGGGGCGAGCGTCCGATTCAGAGGTCAGACCCGAATGTCCAATTGGCCGATCATCAACGCCTCGGGCGATCCCGAGGTTGAACGTACGCGCGCACGACTCACCACTGCGTCTAAGTCGGCGGAGTTGCGAACCGCAGCGCTGCTGCTGGCGGCGTTCTGCGGCGGCGCGCTGTTGCTCAGCCAGACCGCGCATGCCAATGATCCGCCGTGGGGGATGTTTGGTGTCCTCGCGGTTCTGTATGCAGTGTCAGGGCTCGTCGAGTTCGAGGTGGGCGCCGTCTACACAGACTGCAGCCTCCCCGTTCTCGCCGCCATGATGATCGCGCTGCCGCCCGTCCTGCTGCCCTGGGGCGTCGCCATCGGCACCGCGCTGAGCGCCGTGGTCAAGGCGGCGCTCGGCGCTCGACATGTCTCGCGCGTGCTGCCCGCCGTCGCCCAGGCCTCCCTACCAGCGCTCGTGCCGGCCGCGGTGCTCGTGGCCTTGCCGCCTATCACCTCATGGCCCGATGCGCCGGCGATCGCCGGCGCATTGGGCGCCTATATCGCGGCTGACCTCCTGATCTCTCTCGTCTTCCTGCGACTCGCATACGGCGAGCCACTCGCCCTCCCGTCGCTCGGCGAGGCGTGGGTGTACGGCATCGACCTGCTGCTCGCACCGGTTGGCATCGCCATGGCGATCGCCGCAAAGGGACAGTTCTGGGCGGTCGCGATCGTGTTTCTGCCGCTCGCCCTCCTGCTGCGCGTCTTCGCCAACGAGCGTCGAGCGCGGATCGATCAGGCCCTCGAGCTCTCGCACGCCTATCGGGGCACGGCGATGCTCCTCGGCGACATGGTGGAAACCGACGACGCCTATACCGGCTCGCATAGTCGCGATGTCGTCGACCTCGCCGTCGAGGTGGGCACGCGCATGGGCCTCGAGGGCGAGACCCTGCGCGACCTGGAGTTCGGCGCTCTGCTGCATGACGTCGGCAAGATCGCCGTACCCAAGGCGATAATCAATAAGCCCGGGAGTCTGACCGCGCAGGAATGGGCGATCGTGAAGCGTCACACGGTTGTCGGCCAGCGGATGCTCGAGAACGTTGGTGGTGTGCTCGCCCGCGTCGGCGTGATCGTGCGCTCGTCGCATGAAGACTTCGATGGCACCGGCTACCCCGACGGCCTCGCCAGCGACGCGATCCCGATCGAGGCGAGAATCTGCTCAGCCTGTGACGCATTCAGCGCGATGACCACGCATCGCTCCTACCGCGCCGCGATGACGATCGATGCCGCTCTCGCGGAACTCCACCGATGTTCCGGAACACAGTTCGATCCCGCCGTTGTCACCACCCTCGCGCAGGTTGTCGAGGCGGACGAGGTCAGGTGGGGGGCGCATGCAACACCGGCGGCACTCGTTCAGGCCGTGCCTGTCTACTGACCGCGGAGGCCAGCAGACGGACGATCCGGTCACCAAGAGCCAGGACGAGCGACGACTTCGGCCTGCAGGATGGACACCGGGACTGCTCCTCTCAGCAACGGACATCTGCACGCCCACCTCGCTCGAGCTGCGAGCGTCTCAGGCAGCGCCCAGCCGCGCTCGCTCAGGACGACACGCAGTCGTCTCCGTCGGCACCG
>JALYLO010000555.1 GCA_030774175.1 Actinomycetota bacterium | reverse complement strand
ACGTGCCGCTCGCATGCCTGTTCGTCAGCGGGGTGTTGCTCATCGGCAGCGAGCGACTCGCGCTCGGCTCCGTCTTCGCCGCCGCGGCGCTGGCGACGAAGCGCGACGCCGTTGCGTTCTGCGCGGTGCTCTACGCCCTCGGATTCGTGGCGCTGTTCGTGCGCCGCGAGCGGGAGCGCATGCCCGCCCTGCTCGTGTCAGCCGCGTGTGTCGCGCTGTCGGCGGTGCCGTGGCGAGTGTTCGACGCGGTGCACGGCCTGCACGAAGGAGACGTCGCGCCGTCGTTCTCGCACGTCGACGATCTGCCGTTCGTGTTCCGCCGCTTCGGGCACCTGATCGTCGAGCAGGCATACCTCTGGACGATTCCGCTGGCCGTTGCTGCGGCGGTGGTGATGCTCCTGCGGCGCCGCGACCGGCAGCTCGCGATCGGCGTCCTCGCGCTCGTCGTCGGCCTTTTCGCTGCGCTCGCGCTCGTCTACCTGAGCGGGACGACCGGCGTTCGCTATCTCGTGCGGTCCACTGCTGAGCGGACGCTGATCACGCCGACGCTGCTCGCAGCTGCGCTGCTGCCGCTGCTCGTTACACGCGCGCTGGGCGCGGAGCCGCGGACTGCTCGTGAACCGGCTGTTCCCAGAGACCGTGGCCGGGGGGAAGCTGCTCGAACTCGAGGTCGAACACCTCCGCGAGCGCCTCGACCGCGGCGGGGCGTACGTCGTCGACGGTGAGCGGGCGGCCGAGCTCGGTGGCCATCGTCGTGAACGCGGCGTCTTCGAGGCCGCACGCAGTGATCCACTCCGTGAACGGCGCCGGGTCGAGGTCGACGTTTAGTGCATACCCGTGCGTGGTGATCCACTTGCCGATGTGAACGCCGATGCTCGCGATCTTCCTGGGCGGGCCGTTCAGCCAGATGCCGGTGAGCTCCTCGATTCGCTCGGCCTCCAACTCGAACGCGGAGATCGTGGCGATGAGCGCCTCCTCGAGGTCGCGGCAGTACTTCTTGACGTCCTGGCCGTGCCGTGTGAGGTCGAGAATCGGGTAGCAGACGAGCTGGCCGGGAGCGTGGTAGGTCGACTTGCCGCCGCGGTCTGTCTCGCAGATCTCGACCTTGGCGCCGTCCGGCACGTGCAGCTCGCCGGGCTCTGCGCGACGGCCGAGCGTGATCACCGGCGGGTGTTCGAGGAGCAGCACCGTGTCGGGAAGCGCGCCCTGCAACACGGCGTCGGCGACGTTCCGCTGCAACGCGAGCGCCACGCCGTACGGCACGAGCCCGAGGTGCATGACCTGCGCACGGCGCTGCATTCGCTCTACCTGTCGGTCGCCTCGGCCTGCGCAAGCGCTTCTCGCGCAGCCTCGAGGTCTTCCGTGTGCACCAGAATTTCTTGCCGGCCTGCGTGGGCCGCTCCGATCCCGACCGGGTCGGCCGCGGTGCCCATGCCGGGGAAGGCTCGGCTCTTCTCATAGCTCGCGTTGATGCCGAGCGATTCGAGGTAGCCGCAGATCATCGCTGCCTCGGCCTCACTGTTCGCCTCGGTCAGCTTGGCGAAGTTTTCGCTCAATAGTCCGACTCGCCCCAGCTCTCCAGCCGTGCGCGGAGGTCGCGCAGAAAACGTCCGGCGAGCGCGCCGTCGACGAGTCGATGGTCGTACGTCAGCGTCAGGTTCATGATCGGGCGGATGGCGATCACGTCTTCGCCGAGCTCGTCCTGCACCACCCACGGGCGCTTCACGACGGCGTAGGTGCCGAGGATCGCGGCCTGCGGCTGGCTGATCACCGGCGTCCCGTGGAACGTTCCGTACCCGCCCGGGTTCGTGATCGTAAACGTGCCGCCCTGTACGTCGTCGGGGAGCAGCTTCTTGTCGCGGGCGCGCTCCGCGATGTCGGTCACCGAACGCGCGATCCCGAGCAGGTTCAGCCCCTCCGCGTGCTTCACGACAGGGACGATCAGACCCTTGCCGTCTGCGAGCTCGACCGCGAAACCGAGGTTCACGTAATTGCGCGTGACGATCTGGTCGCCGCGGAGCTCACCGTTGATCCACGGGTAGTCGCGCAGCGTGTCGACCACCGCACGCGCGACGAACGAGAGGTACGTCGGGTTGACGCCGTAGCTCTCCTGGAACTCCTTCTTCAGCTTGGCGCGAATCGCGACCACCTTCGACATGTCGACCTCGATCGCACTCGTCACGTGCGCAGCCGTGTCAAGCGAGCGGCGCATGTGCTCGGCGATCCCGCGGCGCATCGCGGTCACCGGCTCGAAGGTCTCCCCGGCTTGCGCGGCCGCAGGCTCTGCTTGTGGTACCGGTGCAGGTGCCGGGCGTTCGGCTGCCGGCGCGGGCGCCGCCGGGACAGGCGGCGGAGGCGCGGCGGCCGGTGGCGGGGCAGGCGCGGGCTCCTCGACCTTCGCGGGCGCGCCCGACTCGATGAAGCCGAGGATGTCTTTCTTCGTGACGCGGCCGCCACGGCCCGTGCCTTGAACCCGCGCCGGATCCACGCCGTGCTCGGACGCGATCTTCGCCACGACGGGCGAGACGAACGTCTTGCCGTCGGTCGAGCCGTCGGCCGGCGGCGCAGGAGTCGCCGGCGCGGCAGCGGTGGGAGCCGGGCTCTCGGCGGGGGACGTGGCCTCGACCGCGCGCGCTGCTTCCTGGGTGGCCGGCTCGGGCGGCGGTTCCTCGACGGGCGCCGTCACTGCGGCTCCTTCCGGCGCGATCGTCGCCAGCTTCGTCCCCACGTCGACGGTCTCGCCCTCCTGCACGAGGATCTCCTGCACAACTCCGGTCGCGGGCGAGGGCACCTCGGTGTCGACCTTGTCGGTGGAGATCTCGAGCAGGCTCTCGTCCGCCTCGACCGTGTCGCCGACCTGCTTCAGCCACTTCGTAATCGTGCCCTCGGAGACGGAGACGCCCATCTGCGGCATGACTACTTCGAGCACCGACGTCGTGGCCATCAGTACTCCGCGAGGTCCTTCAGCCCGGCGACGACGTCCTCGACCTGCGGGATGAACGCTTTCTCGAGCGTCGGCGAGAACGGGACGGGCGTATCCGGCGCCGTGATTCGCTTCAACGGTGCGTCGAGGTCTTCGAACGCTTCCTCGGCGATCGTAGCCGCGATCTCCGCGCCGAAGCCGCCGCTGTGTGTGTCCTCGTGCAGAACGAGCACCTTCGAAGTCTTGCGCACCGACTCGAGCACGGCCTTCTTGTCCCACGGCATCACGGAGCGCAGGTCGACGACCTCTACCGACACGTCGTCCGACTCGAGTTGCTGCGCCGCTTCGTCCGCCGTGTAGACCATCGCGCCCCAGGTGATCACCGAGATGTCCGAGCCTTCGCGATGCGTCCGCGCTTTGCCGATCGGCACGGTGTAGCGCTCGTCCGGCACCTCGCCCTTGATCCTGCGGTAGAGATGCTTGTGCTCGAAGTAGAGAACCGGGTTCGGGTCCTCGATCGCGCTGACGAGCAGTCCCTTCGCGTCTTCCGGCGTCGCCGGGCAGACGCACTTGAGGCCGGGGATGTGCGCGAACGACGACTCCGGGTTCTGCGAGTGGAACGGCCCGCCGGAGAAGCCGCCGCCCGAGGGCAGTCGCACGACGATCGGCACGGGAGTGCCCGCGCGCCAGCGCTGCTTCGCGGCGACCGTGACGAGGTGGTCCCAAGCGCAGGAGATGAAATCCGCGAACTGCATCTCGGCGACCGGGCGCATGCCCATGATCGCGGCGCCCGTGCAGCCTGCGACGATCGCAGTCTCGCTGAGCGGCGCGTCGATCACGCGCCACGGGCCGAATTCCTCCTGGAAGCCGAGCGACACCTTGAACGCGCCGCCGTAGACGCCGACGTCCTCGCCGATCAGGAACACGCGCTTGTCGCGGCGCATCTCCTCGCGGAGGCCGTCGCTGATCGCTTGCAGGTAGGTCTTCTCGGCCATTATTTGTGGTGCGGCGTGTCGAGGTCCTCGGGCGTCGCGTAGACGCCCTCCGTCAGCTCGGACGGGTCCGGCAGCGGTGATTCCTCGGCGCGTGTCAGCGAGTCGTTCATGAGCCTCTTGACGCCGGCCTGAATCTCGTCCTCTTCGAAGTCGGCGAAGTCGGCGTTCGTGCGCAGCCAGTTGCGGAAGCGCTCGATCGGGTCCGCCTTCGCCCACTCCTCGAGCATCTCCTTCGGGACGTAGAAAGCGTCGTCGTGGACGGCGTGGCCCTCCATTCGCTGGGTCACGCACTCGACCAGCGTCGGCCCACCGCCGGCGCGCGCCTTCTCGATCGCGCGCTTCGCCTCGCGGTAGACGGCCAGCACGTCGGTGCCGTCGACGACGATCCCGTCGAAGCCGTACGCCTGCGCGCGATCGGCGACGTGCTCCGTCGGGTACTCGAGATGTGTGGGCGTCGAGTAGGCCCACTGGTTGTTGTCGCAGATGAACACGACCGGGAGCTTGCGCACGCCGGCAAAGTTCATCCCCTCATGCGTGTCGCCGCGTGCGGAGGCGCCTTCGCCGAACCAGGCGACGGCGACGCGCTTCTCCTCGCGGATGCGGAACGCGAGCGCGCAGCCCACTCCGACCGGGAGCATCGCGGGCAGGTGACTGACCATGGCGATCAGCCCGAGATTGGAGTCGGCCATGTGCACGTTGCCGTCCCGGCCGTGCGTCGGCCCGTCGCGGCGGCCCATGTACTGGGCGAAGATCCGCCACGGCTCGACACCGCGCACGATGTGGACGCCCATGTCACGGTGGAGAGGCGTACCGACGTCGTCGGTCTGCATCGCCGTGGCGACGCCCACCGCTGCGCCCTCGTTGCCGCGCCCTGTGTAGAACGAGCCCGGGATCTTCCCCTGGCGATAGAGGATGTGCCCGCGTTCCTCGACGCCGCGCGTGATCAGCATGCTGCGATACATGCTGAGCAGGTCCTCGCGGTCGAGGCCGGCGTCCCTGATCTCGCTCAACGAGCCGACCGGCTCGGCTCTCGTTGCAATCGCCAAAGCAGGGCCAACTGTAACGACTAGCCTCCCGGGTATGGGCAAGGCCTCGGACTGGCTACGCGAGGAGCGGCGCAGGGTGCTCGGCGACTGGGTGGCCTTCTGCCTCTCGTGCGGCGCAGCCCAGCGGTGGTTCGAGGAGTTCGAAGACGAAGTGGCGCGAGAATGTCCGCAGTGCGGTGGCGAGATGCTTCGCCGCTGCCCTTCCTGTGCCACCCCGTTTTCGTCCGTCTTCGCCGTCGTCTGCGAGAGCTGCGGCGATCAGCTACGGCCGAACGAGCTCTTTGGAGGGCCGATCAGGAGTTCTTGATCGCCGAGAACCGGATCACGGTGACGGCGTGAGCGCCGCTGACGTCCCGGTTGTAGAGCTGGCTGAGGAACTCCGCCATCTCCTCGGGCCGCCGGATCGTCGGGTTGTCGTGTTCGATCTCGCGCGGTGAGAGGTCCTCGAGCGCCTTGACCTCGACCTTGTCGATCACGGCGTCGAAGATCTTCTCGCGCGCGCCGTAGCGAGAGCCTACGAGCACCTGGACGACCATGCCCTTCCTGTACTTGGCGCTCTTGTCGCCGAGCCGGATCGTCGCCGACTTGCGCCCGGAACGGAGCTGGTCCGCGACCATCGTGTTGTAGAAGTTGAGCGCGTACATGGGCTGGAGGATCATAGGGCCGCCGCCGCCTTGAGCGCTATCTCACGTTCGGATTTGTAGGCCAGGTAGTCGGAAGCCTCGTCGAGCGGGATCCACCGTGCCTCGGTCACCTCGTGTCGGTGCTCGGGTGGTAGATCGTCGATCCGGCCTCGGCGGTAGCGCAGCAGGAAGAACGAAACGACCTTGAACACGCGCTCGCCCTGCCAGGTGTAGACGTACCGGATGTCGCCGAGCTTCCGTTCGAGCGCTCCCTCGACGCCCGTCTCCTCGGCAACCTCCCGAATCGCCGTGGCCTCGGCCGATTCGCCTGGGGCGATCTGCCCCTTGGGAAGCGCCCAGATCCCCTCGGGCTTGCCGCCCGGGCGGATCGCGGCCAGCCACCACCGGCCCCTCAGCCGCCGGACCACGATCGCGCCCGCCGAGAACTCGCGCCTCACGGCGAGTTTGTAACACGATGACGCGTTGGTTTGCGAACGAAGCCCTGGAGCCTCTACACTGCAGCTGGCACTCGCACGCTGTGAGTGCCAGACCTGTCACAAAGTCAACCAGGAGGCCTTACCGCATGAATCTACAGCCGCTGGGTGACCGCCTGATCGTCGAGGTGCTCGAAGAGGAGGAGACGACCGTGAGCGGCATCGTCCTC
>JALYLO010000554.1 GCA_030774175.1 Actinomycetota bacterium | reverse complement strand
AGGCTGCGCAGCCCGTCCTCGCGGGCGCGCCCGCGAGGACGACGGCCGCCGGGACGGTGCACGTCACCCTCGACATCGCCGCCAACGTGGCAGGCAGGACGATCACGGCGAGCGAGAACGGCAATGCGTCGTTCAACCGGCGACAGGCGCACCTCTACAAGCTCGTGCCCGGCGGCGGAGTGCCGCGCGAGGTGGTCGTGGTCGGCCCCTACATCTATTCGAACGCCAACGTCGAGGCCGCGTTGGCCGATCGGACCGTCAAGCCGTGGACGAAGCTCGACACACGTCGCCTGAGCGCCAAGCAGCGGCGAAGCGAACCCGACGAGCTCGCCCACGTCCTCGCGCCCGCGTATCTCGCCGACGGTGTGGCGCAGCCGGTTCGGGTGGGCTCGAGGAAGGACGGCAGCACGCAGTTCAGGGGCCGTGTCGACCCGGCGCGCCTCGAACAGCGGCTTCCGCCCGCGCGGCGCGGCGCGATCATGGCCGCCGTTCGCAACGACTACGAGGCGACGGCGTTCGAGGCGAGCTTCTGGGTCGACGACCGCGGCCGCGTCCGGCGCGTGCTGGTGTCCTACCGGACGGCGCAGGGCACCCGGATCACCGTCGAGGCCTCCTACTCGAACTTCGGGACGGCCGTCGACCTGACGGTGCCGCCGGCCTCGGGGATCCAGGACATCAGCCCCTAGACGTCGCTCACGGCGGCGGCCGCTCAGCTCCCGCCGGAACGAATGGCGCTCAGCGTCGTACGCGGCGTGACCGCCTCCGGGTCGACGCGTAGGCTGACGACTGCCGGAGCGCCGGCGGCGAGCGCACGGTCGAGCGCAGCGGGGAAGTCCTCGGTGCGCTCGACCGTCTCCCCGTACGCGCGGAATGCGCGGGCGTAGGCGGCGAAGTCGGGATTGACGAGGTCAGTGCCGACGACACGGCCGGGGAACTGACGTTCCTGATGCATGCGGATCGTCCCGTACATGCCGTTGTCGACGACGAGGACGACGATCGGCAGGTCGTACTGGACGGCGGTCGCGAGCTCCTGGCCGGCCATCAGGAACTCGCCGTCGCCCGCGATGCAGACGACCGTGCGCTCGGGCAGCACGAGCTTGGCGGCGACGGCGGCCGGAACCCCATAGCCCATCGCACCGCTCGTCGGCGCGAGCTGGCTCGGGTAGTCGTGGAACCGCCAGAAGCGGTGTGCCCAGGCGGTGTGGTTGCCGGCGCCGTTGCAGAGGACCGCGTCCGGCACGCGCCCGCGCAGGTGCGCGAGGCACGCGCCGAGATCGACGGATCCGGGCACCGGCTCGTGCCGCTGCCAGGCCTCGTAGTCGCGCCTCGCCGCCGCCGCCCACTCGCGCCACCGCGGCTCGACGCGCAGGTCTGCCACGGCGGCGGCGAACTGCTCCATGCCGGCGAGGATCGGCAGGTCGGCCTGGTAGACGCGCCCCAGCTCCTCCGCCCCGGGGTGGACGTGGACGAGGGTCTGGCGCGGCCGCGGCACGTCGAGCAGCGTGTACCCGGAGGTCGTCATCTCGCCGAGCCGCGGCCCGACGACGAGCAGCAGGTCGGCGTCACGCACGCGCTCCGCGAGCGCCGGGTTGATGCCGATGCCGACGTCGCCCACATAGCTCGGCGAGTCGTTGTCGAGCGCGTCCTGGCGCCTGAACGCCGCCCCGGCCGCGAGCGCGTTCGCCTCGAGGAACGGCCGCAGATGCGTCGAGGTCGCCGGCGTCCACCCGCCTCCGCCGATGATGGCGAGCGGCCGCTCTGCCGAGGCGAGCAGGCCGCGCAGGGACTCGAGCTCGGCGGCGCCCGGGCTCGGCTGCACGACGCGAAACGCGGGCGCATCGGCTGCGTCGCTCTCGGCGGCCAGCATGTCCTCGGGCAGCGCGAGCACGACCGGGCCGGGCCGGCCCGCGCAGGCGGTCGTGTAGGCGCGCGCGAGCAGCTCGGGGATCCGGTCGACCTGCTCGATCTGCGCGACCCACTTGGCGAGCGGCCCGAACATGCGGCGGTAGTCGACCTCCTGGAAGGCCTCGCGCTCCTCCTGGCTCGAGGCGACCTGCCCGATGAGCAGGATCAGCGGCGTCGAGTCCTGGAACGCGGTGTGGACGCCCACCGACGCCTGCGTCGCGCCGGGCCCACGGGTGACCATGCAGACACCGGGACGTCCCGTCAGCTTGCCGTAGGCCTCGGCCATGTTGGCGGCGCTCGCCTCGTGGCGGCAGGTGATCAGCCGGATCGGCGAGGAGTAGAGACCGTCGAGCAGCTCGACGTAGCTCTCGCCGGGCACGCAGAACGCCGCGTCGGTGCCGTGGACGGCGAGTTGGTCGGCGAGCAGCTTGCCGCCGCGCCGGCTCACAGCGGGTGCTCGAAGTAGACGTGCGCCCGCTGGAGCTTCGGCTTCTCCTCATCGGCGGGATGGACGTAGCGGATCGTCCGCTTCTCCTCCCACCCCCGGGGCAGCACGAGCACCCGCACGAACGCCGTCTCTTCGGACTCCGACGCAACGGCGAAGACAGGATCCGGCCCGGTCTCGTACCACCACTCGAACGGTCCGTAGGAGTGCGACGACCCCTGCGTGTCGATCCGGATCCGCCCGTGGAGGAGAACGCGCAGCCCGGGCCCGGGGTGGGTGTGCAGGTGGGCGACCCCGCCGGGCGGGAAGTCGACGCGATCGCAGCGGAGCAGCCACTCTCCCGGCGGCCGCTCGGTCAGCTCCCACACGAGCGCCCGCCCGTCGACGTGCGCGGCGCCGAGCAGTGCCCGGTCTGCCTCGACGTCGTAGACGACATGGTCTCCCGGACCGGTCTCGACGCCGTCGGGATGGTCCGTGAGCCGCAGGATCAATGGAAGGTCTGGCCTCCGTCGATCACGATCGACTGGCCGGTGATGAAGTCGGAGCCGGGGCCGCAGAGGAAGACCACGGCGCCCACGACGTCCTGCGGCACCTGGTCGCGCTGGATCGTGCGCGCCGAGACGGAGACGTCGCGCAGCTTCTCGATCACCTCGGGATGCGCCTCGACGCCGGCCGACATCGTGAAGCCCGGGGCGACGCAGTTGACGAGCACGTTGTCCTTGCCGAGCTCCTTCGCGAGCGCGCGCGTCAGCGCGACGATCGCGCCCTTCGACGTGACGTAGTGCAGCAGGAACGGCACGCCGCGGAACGGCGTTCCCGAGGAGATGTTCACGATCTTGCCCCCGCCGTGCTCGCGCATCACCGGCACGACCGCGCGGCAGGTGAGGAACATCGACGCGACGTTGACGTCCATCACCTTGCGCCATTCCTCGAGCGGGATCTGGTCGAACGGCCGCATCTCGAGCGATGCGTAAAGGCCCGCGTTGTTGACGAGGATGTCGACCGTGCCGCACCGGTCGACGACCTCGTCGACAAGGCGCTGCACGTCGTCCTCGTTCGCGACGTCGGCGGTGATGCCGACGCCGTCCGGGAACGAGGCGGCCGCCTCCTCGGCTGCGTTCAGGTCGGCGACGACGATGCGCGCCCCCGCGGCTGCGAGACCCTCGGCGATCGCCCGCCCGATGCCCTGAGCGGCGCCCGTGACGATCGCGACCTTCCCCTGCATCAGCGGATCGGCGAGAACGCGGTCGGGATCAGGATCCGGTTCTGCTGTGTGTGCAGCAGCGGTTGGAGCCGGGCGAGGAAGTCGCGCCAACGCTCGTCCGCCTGGAGGTTCGCGCGCCGCTCCTCGCGCTCTGCGTAGCTCGCGTAGCCCCACATCGACGTGTAGGTGGAGAGGGCTCCCACGTCGGTCGTGAAGACTCCGATCAGGTTGCCGAGGTGGCGCTGCTGGAGCTCGATCCCCTCGGTCTCGTACAGACGGACGACCTCGTTCAGCTTGCCCGTGAAGACGTGGTAGTCGCGCTGCTCGACGATCACGCGTCGACACCGCCCATGCACAGGTACTCGAGAAACGACGCTGCGTATTCGATCTCGACCCGTGACTCGGCGAGCGGCTTGCCCCGCTCGATCGTCAGCAGGCGCGCGAGCGCTTCCGCGTCCCCCAGCATCAGCTCCGACCAGCGCCGCATGATCCCGGCGCGCTCCTTCGCGAGCAGACCACGCCAGGCCGGGAGCGCCTCCTCGGCCGCGCGCAGGGCGCGGTTCGTCTCGGCGGCGCCCAGCCGCGGCACCTCGTGGACCCGATCCCCCGTCGCCGGATCGTCGACCGGAAACGTTTCGCCCGAGTCGGATGACAGCTCGAGGAGCGGCAGGTCGGCGACCGAGGTCACCGTCGGATCATAGGCAGCGTCACGCCCGCAACGCGTCGGCGATCTCTACACACGTGGCGACGCTCGCCACGTTCTGCATCGCGTAACTCAGGGCCGCGTTCTGCCACTCGTCGTCGACGGTCGAGGTGCCGTCGGAGGCGACGATCGCGCGATACCCCGCGTCGGCTGCGTGACGCGCGGTGTGCTCGATCGACATGTTCGTCCAGGCGCCCGTAATGATCAGCGTCTCGACGCCGAGGCCCCGCAGCAGGATGTCGAGGCGCGTCTCGTAGAACGCGTTCATCCGCATCTTCTCGATCACATGGTCGCCTCCCTGCGGCTCGAGCCCGTCGACGGGCGCGGCGCCCCACGTGCCGCGGACGAGTGCGTTCGAGCCCTTGACGCCCTCGAAGAGCGGCGCGTTCTGCTTCAGGCCCGGCGCGCCCTGCTCGACGAGGTACCAGACGTGGATCACCGGAACGCCGGCCTCGCGGCAGGCCGCGGCGAGCCCCTGCACGTTTTCGACGACGTTCTGGCTCGTCGCGTGAGCCGGAGCGCCGGAGTCGGCGAAGGCGCCGCCTTCGATGATCACGTCGTTCTGCAGATCCTGGATGACCAGGGCCGCCGTCTTCGGGTCGATGCTGTCCAAGGCTCTCTTCTCTCCTAGCGCATGTAGCCGAGCTTGTTCCCTGCGACCTTCATCCGCACGCGGTAGACCGAGGTCGAGGCCGGGATGTAGAGCGAGCGCCAGTCGTCGCCCCAGTTCATGTTGCCGACGTTCTCGGGGACCTCGATCACGCCGAGGTGCTCCCCGTCCGGCGCGAAGATCCACACGCCCTTCGGGCCTGTGACGTAGACGTTGCCGCGCTCGTCGAGCTTCATCCCGTCGACGAGCTCGCCGCTCGCAAGCTCGCCCGTGCCGATGCCCTCGGCGAAGACGCGACTGTTCGAGAGCGTGTGGTCCGGGCCGACGTCGAACACGCGAATGTGGGCGTGCACGGTGTCGTTGATGTAAAGCTGCGACTCGTCGGGCGTGAAGCAGAGGCCGTTCGGCTGCGCGAAGTCGTCGGCGAGCAGCTCCAGGTCGCCCCCGCCGGCGGGGACTCGGTAGACGCCCTGGAAGTCAAGATCCTGCGGGCGCTCGACGCCGAACCCGGGCATGCGGCCGTAGGTCGGGTCGGTGAAGATGATCGATCCGTCCGAGGCGACGATCACGTCGTTCGGGCTGTTCAGCTCGCGCTCGCCCCAGTGCGACGCGATCGTCTCGCGGCTCCCGTCGGGGCGCTCGCGCACCAGCGAGCTCGTCACGTGCTCGCAGACGATCAGATTGCCCTCGTTGTCGAGCGTCATCCCGTTGCACTTGTTGCTCGGGTCGCGCAGGACCTCGACCCCCTCCTCCGGGTGCCAGCGACGCCGCTTGTCGCCGGGCATGTCGCTGAAGTGCAGCGACCCGTCGGCCATCCAGATCGGCCCCTCCGTGAACATGAATCCCGTCGCGATCTGCTCGACGTCGGCGTGCTGGTCGAGCAGGTCGCGCACCTTCTCGGACTGCACCGCGACCGGCATCCCTGCTCCTTCCCTCGTCGTGACCCCGAAACTGCCGCTCGGCCTGCGTCGAACGTAACAGCCCCTCGCGGCGAGCGCACCGTTCCGGAGGTTCCGTGATGATCCTGGCGAGCGAAAAGCAAGCCGGGCAAGAACGCAGGGAGCCCCGATAGCGGTGTTCTATCGGGGCGACCGAGGACACAGCCCGGCGCAGCTTTGCAGCCGCCAGGGCGCGCGAGACTTTCGGAACGTTGCGCTAGCGCTCGACGTGGATGCGGTCCGCGGAATCCCTGAGCGGGCCGCCGAGCCTGCCCGCCCGCAGGGCAAGCGCCTCGGCGAGGATCGAGACCGCCGTCTCGGCCGGGCTCTCCGCGCCGACGTCGAGCCCAGCGGGGCCGCGGAGGCGGTCGAGCTGCTCCTCCGTGACGCCCGCTTCGAGCAGCCGCTCACGGCGCTTCGCCTGCGCGCGACGGCTGCCGAGAGCTCCGACGTAGAAGGCATCGGTGCGCAGCGCCGACGCGAGCGCTGGGATGTCGAACTTGTCGTCGTGCGTGAGCACGACGACCGCGGTGTCGCGGTCGGGGCGGATCCGCTCGAACGCCGGCTCGGGCCACTCGACGACGATCTCGTCGGCGCTCGGCACTCGCTCACTGGTGGCGAAGCGTGCGCGCGCGTCGACGCAGATCGTGCGCCACCCGACGGCCTTCGCGGCTGCGCACAACGCCTCACCCGTGTCGACGGCGCCAACGACGACGAGTCGCGGCGGCGGCCCGAACACCTCTGCGAACACCCTCAGGCCCTGGTGCTCGACGACGCCGGTGCGCCGGACGCCGGGCGCGATTGCCGCCAGGCCCAGCGGGTCGTCGCCGACGACCTCGCTCCGCTCGATCAGCACGAGTAGCTTGCGGCCGAGCTCACGGTCGCCCTCGACGACCGTGAAGAGCACGGCGCGCTCGTCGCCGTGGGCAAGCGAGAGCAGCCGCTCGGTGAGCGTCACTCGAGCCGCTCGAGGAAGACGTCGATCTCTCCGCCGCACGGCAGGCCGACGCCGAGCGCTTCGTCGTCGCTGATGCCGTAGCTGAGCAGTCGGGGCTCGCCCGACGCCATCACCTCCTGGGCCTGCAGCGCGACGTCACTCTCGACGCAGCCGCCGGAGACCGAGCCGCACATCTGGCCGCCTTCGGAGACTGCGAACTTCGCACCCACGGGCCGCGGGGCCGAGCGCCGGGTCGCGACGACCGTCGCGATCGCGACCTTCTCACCGCGCTGACGCCACCGCTCGACCTCGTCGACGATCTCCTTCACGCCGCATGCCTCCGTTCGATTCCGCCGAGGACTGTACCGAGCGCCTCGAGGCTTGCCAGATCGTGCCCCGAGACGAGGCGGTCGACGTGCGCGTAGGCCGCCTGCATGCCGCCTGCGAGCGGCTCATAGTCCGGGTGTCCCTTCAACGGGTTCACCCACACGACGGCGAACGCCTGACGCGCCAGCCGCGCCATCTCCGTGGCGACGAGCGCGGGATCGCCCCGTTCGCAGCCGTCGGAGAGCACGACGACGACCGCGCCGCGGGTCAGGGCGCGACGGCCCCATTCATCGTGGTACGCCTTCAGCGACTCGCCGATCCGCGTTCCGCCCGACCAGTCGACCACGCGCTTCGCGGCCGCCGCCAGCGCCGCGTCCGGGTTGCGTGTGCCGAGCTCCGGCGTGAGGCGCGACAGCCGGGTTCCGAACGCGAACGTCTCGACGCCGCGCCCCGAGCCGCGCGCGGCGTGCAGGTAAAGCAGGAGCGCGCGCGCGTACGCCTCCATCGACCCGGAGATGTCGAGGATGAGCACGAGCTTGCGGGGGGCGTGCGACCGCGTGCGGTAGGCGCGCGCCACCGGGTCTCCGCCCGTTGCGAGTGAGGCGCGGACGAGGGCGCGCACGTCGAGCACCTGCCCGCGGCGGTCCGGTCGCAGCCGATGTGTGCGGCGGCGAGGACGGCCGACGGCGATCTGCCTGATCAGTACCCGCGCGCGGGCGAACTCGTCGGGAGTCATCGCGGCGAAGTCGCGCGTGCGGAGGAGCTCGTCGGCGCTCCATGCCCCGACCTCGGTC
>JALYLO010000553.1 GCA_030774175.1 Actinomycetota bacterium | reverse complement strand
GTGCTGGAGCGGCTCGGGCACGAGGTGGTGTTCCCGCGCGAGCAGACCTGCTGCGGGCAGCTCCATCAGAACAGCGGGTATCTCGACGAGGCGCGGGTGCTCGCAGGCAGATTCGCCGGGATCTTCGGGGATTTCGACGCGGTCGTCTCACCGTCGTCGTCCTGTGTCGGCGCCGTGCGCGAGCTGAGCCCGGAGATCGCGCCGCGCGTCTTCGAGCTGTCGGAGTTCCTGGTCGGCCAGCTCGGCGTCGAGGATGTTGGCGCGTATTTCCCGCATTCCGTCACCTACCACCCGACGTGCCACTCGCTGCGAGTGGTGCGGGTCGGCGCCGCGCCGCTGAGGCTGCTGCGCGCGGTGCGCGGCCTCGAGCTGGTCGAGCTTCCGGAAGCAGCCGAGTGCTGTGGCTTCGGCGGGACGTTCGCGGTCAAGAACGCGGACACCTCGACGGCGATGCTCGCCGACAAGTGTCGGTCGGTGCTCGCGACTGGCGCAGAGGTTGTCACGGCCCTCGACGGGTCGTGCCTGATGCAGATCGGCGGCGGCCTTTCGCGGCAGGGCACGGGTGTTCGCACGATGCACCTCGCCGAGATCCTCGCTTCATGACGTCGTTTCCCGAGGCCGCGCGGATCGCGCTCGGCGACAAACAGCTACGCCACAACCTGCGCAACGCAACGACCACGATTCGCGACAAGCGCGCGCGCGTCGTCGCCGAGGTGCCCGACTGGGAGGAGCTGCGGGAGGCCGGCCGCGCGATCAAGGCGGACGTCATGCACCGGCTCGACGAGTACCTGCTCCAGTTCGAGGATTCGGTGCAAGGCGCGGGCGGCCACGTTCATTGGGCGCGCGACGCAGCCGAGGCGAACGCGATCGTGCTCGACGTCGCCCGTGCGCACGACGCGACCGAGGTCGTCAAGGTGAAATCGCTGACGACGGACGAGATGGGTCTCAACGAAGCGCTCGCCGCCGGCGGGGTAGACGCGATCGAGACCGACTTTGCGGAGCTGATCCTGCAGCTCGACGGCGACTGGCCTTCGCACATCCTCGTCCCGGCGATTCATCGCAACCGCTCCGAGATCCGCGACGTTTTCTTGCGCACGATCGCAACCGGGCGCGAGCTCTCCGACGACCCGCACGAGCTTGCTGAGACCGCGCGTGTCTACCTCCGCGAGAAGTTCCTGAACGCGAAGATGGGGGTGAGCGGCGCCAACTTCGGGGTCGCGGAGACGGGGACGGTGGTCGTGGTCGAGTCGGAGGGGAACGGGCGCATGTGCACGACGCTGCCGCCGGTGCTGGTGACCGTGCTCGGGATCGAGAAGCTCGTGCCCACGTTCGCCGACCTCGAGGTATTCCTGCAGCTGCTGCCGCGCTCTTCGACCGGCGAGCGCATGAACCCCTACACGTCGCTCTGGACCGGCGTCACCGGCGACGACGGTCCCCAGGAGCTCCACGTCGTCCTGCTCGACAACGGCCGGACGCGGGTGCTCGCCGACGAAGTGGGGAGGCAGGCGCTCCACTGCATCCGCTGCAGCGCGTGCCTGAACGTCTGTCCTGTCTACTCGCGTACAGGCGGCCATGCGTACGGCTCGGTCTATCCGGGCCCGATCGGGGCGATCCTCACGCCGCAGCTGCAGGGTCTCGAGAGCGCGAAGTCGCTGCCCTATGCCTCCACCTTGTGCGGAGCCTGCTACGAAGTGTGCCCCGTCAAGATCGACATCCCAGCTGTCCTGCTGCACCTCCGAGCGCAGACGAAGAAGGATGTCGCGGAGAAGACGGCGATGCGCGCGCTCGCCCGCATCTTCGGGAGCGCACGGCTCTATGAGTGGGCGCAGAGGCTCGCGCGCGCCGGCGAGGGACCGGCACGGCATGTGCCTGGTCCGCTCGCTTCATGGACGCAGACTCGCGATCTGAAGCCGTTTGCGAAGGAGACCTTCCGGGAGTGGTGGAGCCGTGAACGAGGCGCGTGACGAGATCCTGGCGCGGACGCGCGCCGCGATCCGCGAAGGCACACCGCCCGACCCCGTCGTACGTGCATATCGCACGACGGGTGTGCTCGACGACGCGGGCCGGGTCGCTCTCCTGGGTAAGCGCCTCCTCGACTACCGCGCGCGCGTCGAGCACACGACGGCGACTGCTCTACGAGACCTGCTCGACGAGATCGCGCGCGGCGGCCGCATCGGCGTCCCGCGGGGTCTCCCGGAGACGTGGCGACCGGCGAACTCGGTCGAAGACGACGGCTTGAGCACGCACGAGCTTGATGCCCTCGACGGCGTCCTCACGGGGTGCACGGT
>JALYLO010000552.1 GCA_030774175.1 Actinomycetota bacterium | reverse complement strand
ACCAAAAGATCCCGTTGTGCAAGGTTCGTTGCTCCTGCGGCGCAAAGGACATCTGGCCGTGTCGCAGCGGTCGCGCTACGGTCACGCACGTGTCCGCCGTCCTGATCGCAGAGCCCGAGGCCGGCGTCCGCGGTTTCCTGGAGCGGCATCTCGCTCAGGACGGCTTCGACGTCGTCGGGACGGAGGATCGAGAGGCAGCGCTCGAGCTCGCCTCGCGTGCTCATCCCGATCTTGTCCTGCTCGGCGATCCGTCTGTGCTCGATGCCTTTGCCGGTGTTCCAGTGATCGTGATCGGTGGCGAAGAGTCGGACGCGATCGATCGGGTCCGAGCTTTTGCGCAAGGTTGCGATGACTTCGTCGCCCGTCCGTTCGTCTACGACGAGCTTGTGGCCCGCATGCACGCGGTGTTGAGGCGTGTGCGGCCGACTGAGCCCGAACGGCTGGAGGCCGGGCCGATCACCGTGGAGTACGCGACGCGCCGAGTGTGTGTCGACGGCACACGTGTCGACCTGGCGGGCAAGGAGTACGAGCTGCTCGTTAAGCTGGCGCCCGAGCCGTACCGCGTCTTCACGAAAGAGGAGCTACTGCGAGAGGTCTGGGACTTTCGTTCGCTCGGGCGGACTCGGACTCTCGACTCTCACGCCTCGCGCCTGCGCCGCAAGCTGCAAGCCGTCGCGCCCGGACCGTTCGTGGTCAACGTGTGGCGCATCGGCTACAAGCTCCTGGACTAGATACTCCCTCGCCCGCTTCGCTTTCCGCTCGGGGCTCGCGCTGCGCGCTCGCATTGGCTGGCGGTCAGGGGAGCGGTGCTTCGGCGGACGTGTGTGAACGGCGCGGCAAGCCGCGCCGCCGGCGGAAGCCCTCAGCGGCGAAGTAAAATCGGCGACTGTGGCGAAGCGGAAGCGGAAGAGAATCACTGACGAGGAAGTCCGCGGCTGGTTCAGCGTCGAGTTCTGGGAAAGCCACGAGCGCGCCGACCGATTGCTGACGGAGCGCATTGAGTACTACGACCGCCGCATCGAGGAGAAGCGCCGCGCGGGCGGCGACGGCGATCGCTAGCTGACCTCGCTCGCTCCGCCACGAAGCCGCACCCGTGGTTGATTGAATCGCTGCGTGGACGCGGCCGGTGATCTCCAGTACGCGCTCGGGCTTGCCGATGAGGCCGACGTCCTGACGATGCAGCGCTACCGGGCACTCGATCTCGCCGTGGAGACAAAGGCGGACCTGACGCCGGTGACCGAGGCTGATCGCGCGGTCGAGCAGGCGCTGCGCGCACGCATCGCGAGCGAGCGTGGTGACGCCGTCGCCGGTGAGGAGTACGGCGTCGAGGAGGGCGACGTCCGCTGGTGGCTCGACCCGATCGATGGGACGAAGCAGTACGCGCGTGGAATCCCGATCTGGGCGACGCTGATCGCGCTCGAGCGCGGCGGTGCGACCGTCGTCGCCGTGGTCTCCGCGCCGGCGCTGGGCCACCGTTGGTGGGCGGAGCGGGGTGGAGGGGCGTTCCTCGGTGGAGCGCCGATCCGAGTCTCCCGGGTTGCGCGGCTCGAGGACGCCTACGTGTCCACGACGAGCCTGCGCCGCTTCCCGAGGTTCGCCGAGCTGGCGAAACGCGTCGCGGTCGCTCGCACCTACACGGACTTCTGGCAGTACATGCTCGTCGCCGAAGGGCGCATCGAGGCCGGTAGCGACACGGTCATGAACCCTTGGGACGTCGCGGCGCCGCGCCTGATCGTCGAGGAAGCCGGCGGCCGTTACAGCGAGGATCCCGGACTGCACCTCTTTTCGAACGGCGTGTTGCACGAGGAGATCAGAGGATCGCTCCTTCCAGCTTGAGCAAGGCCTCCTTCCGCTCCAGCCCGCCGCCGTAGCCGACGAGGCTGCCGGTCGACCCGACGACGCGGTGGCACGGGAGCACGATCGGGATCGGGTTACGGTTCATCACCGTGCCGACCGCGCGCGCTGCGCGCGGCCGCTCGGAGCGCCGCGCCAGCTCGCCATACGTCGTCACCTCGCCGTACGGGACGCGCGCGAGTTCCTGCAGAACGCGGCGCGTGAACTCCGCCGCGAGCTGCAGATCGACGTCGAGCTCGAACTCCTGCCGGCGCTGCTCGAAGTACTCGTCGAGTTGTCGCCGCACCTCGTCGATGGGCCGCGGCGCGCGCAGCACACGCGTGCCGAGCGTGCGGGCGAGGTTCTCCACGACGCGCTCGGAGTCAGGGTCGTACGAGATGCGGCAGAGGCCGCGCTCAGTCTTCGCGACGAACAGCTTCCCGATCGGCGTGTCGACGACGTCGTAGGCGACGTCGAGCAAGCCCGCGGCGGCGGCCGTATCCCGGAAACGGTTGTCGAGCTCGAGGGAGACCTTCATACGATTCGTTCCTTTCCGCGCAGCCGCCGGATCCCCGACGACGCCGCCTGTCGCGCGGCATCCGCCGACGAGCCGAGGGCTGCGCCGATTTCTGCATAGGGGAGGTCGTAGCCGTAGCGGAGGACCACAGCGGCGCGCTCGGTCGGCGGGAGCTGCTCCGCGAGATGCTCGAGCTCGAGATACGCAGGCCGCGAGTCCTCGGACACGGGCTCTGGCCCAAGTGACACGTTGTCACTTGGCTGGGTGCGGTGGACGTCGATCGCGACGCGCGCGGCGATCGTGAAGACCCACGCGCGCAGGTACCGCCCATGCTCGAGCCGGTCGTACGCTCGGAGCGCGCGCAGGAAGGTCTCCTGGAACGCGTCCTCCGCGGCCGTCCTGCCGAGCCTGCGCGCGAGGAAGCCAAAGACCGCGTCGCGGTGCTCCGTGTAGAAGCTCTCAAACGGAGGGATCGTTGCCACGGCTTCCATCATCCTGCTCCAACGCGCGGCGGCGCGAGTTTGTGAGATCGCTCCGTGCAGGACAGCAAGAATGCCGGTGATGCGCGCGGCAGTGATCGGCCATGTGGAGTGGATGGACTTCGTCCGGGTCGAGTCCGTGCCGAAGCCGGGCGAGATCGTGCACGCATCCGAAACGTGGGCGGAAGCTGCCGGGGGCGGCGCCGTCGCGGCCGTTCAGCTCGCGAACCTCGGCTGCGAGACGACATTCTTCACTTCTCTCGGCACCGATGAGCTCGGGCGGCGCTCGCGCGAAGAGCTCGAGGCGCGAGGGGTGCGTATGTACATCGCGTGGGTCGCCGAGCCGCAGCGGCGCGGCTTCACATACGTCGACGACGGCGCGGAACGGACGATCACGGTGATCGGCGAGAAGCTCCGCCCCGGGGGAGACGACGATTCGCTGCCCTGGGAGGAGCTCCGCAGGTGCGACTGCGTCTATTTCACCGGCGGTGACGTACATGCGCTGCGCAAAGGGCGAAACGCGCGCGTGCTCGTGGCGACTGCACGCGAGCTGCCGACGCTTCGCCGAGCGGGAGTCGAGCTCGACGCTCTGGTCGGCAGCGCGACGGACCCGGACGAGGACTACCAGCCTGGAGACCTCGACCCGGCCCCTCGCCTGGTCGTCGCCACGTCCGGCCGGCTCGGGGGCTGGGCTCAGCCGGGAGGCCCGTTCGCAGCCGCTGCTCCGCCGGGCCCGATCGAGGACGTCTACGGCGCGGGAGACTGCTATGCCGCTGGGCTTGCGTTCGCGCTTGCGCGCGGCGACCAGGCCCGCGATGCCGTTGCGTTCGCCGCACGCTGCGGAGCGACCGTCGTGGCCGGACGCGGCCCCTACGGCCGCCAGCTCCAGCTTTAGGTGCAGAGCTTCGGCGAGAAGTCCTGGTGGCCGCGGCCGGGCTGGCACTGCGCTGCCCAGTCGGCGGCGCGCAGTCGCCACATCCCGTCGGCATCGCGCTGGAGCTCGATCGTGTAGCGCGTGGCTCGCACGGAGTCGTCGAGGAGTCCATCGAGCGTGACCACCACTTCGGAAAAGTTACGCACCTCGCCCGGCGAGGTCGCTCTGAATGTGGTCACGGCCGCACTGGTGTCGTCCAGACGGAGGAACTTCGTCACCGCCTCGATCG
>JALYLO010000551.1 GCA_030774175.1 Actinomycetota bacterium | reverse complement strand
GGACGCGTTTCGGCGACAGGTCCTGCAGCGTGAAGTTCGCGGCGAACAGCTGACGGTTCTGCGTGGCCCGAACGACTGGCAGGTATGTCTCGGCACGAGTGAACGTGTCGGGCGTTCGGTTGTGCCGCTGCTCCAGGAGGTCATCGGCAGCGACAGCCAGTCGCTCGCGATCATGCTCGACGCCCTTCAATTGCAGGACGACGCAGATCACCCTTTGACGCGCGATCGGTTGACGCGCGATCGGTTGACGCCACCGCAGCGCGAACAGTGAGCGCGCGGCGTGCGCCAGGAAGTGAAAGAGACGAAGGTGAGGCAGCCTCGTCGCGTCCGCAGAGGCCGGAGACTGGCTGCGGCCACCGTCTGACCTCCGCGAGAGGCTACCTCGTCTCCATCCTGCCCCAGTCGGCTGAGGCGCGCACCTGACATACGGGTGGGACGCAGCTAGACCTCCGGCCGGTGCACCGGAGCGGTCGTCGGAGCGAACTGAGTCCGGCCAGGGGTGTCGACCTGCGGCGGTCACCTCTGGCCCTCTTACGCCGCTTCCTCCGAGCCCTCTCGCGCACGCTGCGCCGCGATGAAGTCGCGGTACCAGTAGAAGCTGCCCTTTGGCACTCGCTCGAGCGTCGCGTAGTCGATGTAGATGAGGCCGAAGCGTTTCCAGTAGCCCCACGCCCACTCGAAGTTGTCGAGCAGCGACCAGGCGAAGTAGCCGCGCAGCGGCACCCCGTCGCCGACCGCACGCGCTGCGGCCCCGATGTAGCTCTCGAGGTATGCCTGCCGCTCGGGGTCGTGGACGCTCCCGTCGTGGCTTCGCACGTCGGGGAACGCGGCGCCGTTCTCCGTGACGTAGATCGCCGGCGGCTCGTAGTCGGCCGCGAGCCGGGTCAGCAGGCCGTGGAGGCCCTCGGGAACGATCTCCCAGCCCATGTCGGTTCGATCGACGTCCTCGCGCCGGACGATCTTCGCGCGGCCGCCGTTCTCGTCCGCGGCGACGAGCGGTGAGCTGTAGTTGTTCACACCGAGGAAGTCGATCGGCGCCGAGATCGTCGCGAGGTCGCCGTCGTGGATTTCCGGCATGTTGTCGGCCCACGCCTCGACCATGTCGGCGGGATACGCGCCGCGGAAGATGGGATCGAGGAACCAGCGGTTGTGAAGGCCGTCCACCCAGCTCGCGGCGATCCCGTCCTCCGGCACGTTGCTTGCGGGCAGAGGATTGTCGAGGTTGAGCGTGATCCCGACCTTCGCCGGCGGTGCAAGCCTCCGCACGATCTCGACGGCGCGCCCGTGCGACAGCAGCAGATGATGGGCCGCCGCGAGCGCGTCGGTGTCGGAGGTCCGCCCCGGCGCGTGATGGCCCCAGCCGTGCCCGACCCACGCGACGACCCACGGCTCGTTGTGCGTTATCCAGTGCCCCACACGGTCACCGAGCCGCTCGACGACGACCTCGACATACGCGGCGAACGCGTCGACCGTCTCGCGCGCCGGCCACCCTCCCGCGTCCTCCAGCGGCTGCGGCGTGTCCCAGTGGAAGAGCGTCGCGTACGGCGTGATGCCGTTTCCGAGCAGCTCGTCGACCAGGCGGTCGTAGAAGTCGAGGCCGGCCTGATTCACGCGGCCGCGCCCGTCCGGGAGGACCCGGGGCCACGCGATCGAGAAGCGAAAGGCGTCGATCCCGAGCTCCCGCATGAGCGCGATGTCGTCGCGGTAGCGGTGGTAGAAATCGCACGCGACCGAGCCGTTGTCACCGTTCCTGACCTTGCCGGGGGTGGCGGCGAAGCGGTCCCAGACGCTCTCGCCGCGTCCGTCCTCGTTGGCCGCTCCTTCGATCTGGTACGACGCCGTCGCAGTTCCCCAGACGAAATCGGACGGGAACTGTCTAGCGAACTGGCTCGGCATGGGCTTCCTCTCGGATCGCGGGGGACGGTGCGGTCACATGGCAGCGAGCGCTCTGCGCCGGTCGCGCCTCGACGAGCGGCGGCGTGACGGTCGAGCAGACGCCGATCGCGAGCGGGCAGCGCCCGACGAAGCGGCAACCCTCGGGCGGATCGACCGCGGCGGAGGCGAGACCCGTCCTGATCTCGATCCGCGTGCCGTCGCCCACCGTCGCCGGATCCGGGACCGAGGCGAGCAAGAGTTGTGTGTAGGGGTGCAGCGGGTGCTGCAGGACGCGCTCGGCAGGCCCTTGCTCGACGATCTGGCCGGCGTACATCACGAGCACCTCGTCGGCGACGTAGCGCGCGCTCGCCAGGTCGTGGGTGACGTAGAGGAACGCGAGCCCGTGCTCGTGCTTGAGATCGAGCATCAGGTTCAGGATCCCGATGCGGATTGACACGTCGAGCATCGACGTCGGCTCGTCGGCGATCAGCACCGTCGGCTGGACCGCAAGGGCGCGCGCGATCGCGACGCGCTGCCGCTGGCCTCCGGAGAGCTCGTGCGGGTACTTGTCGGCGATTTTCTCCGGCGGCACGAGGCCGACCTGGTCGAGCAGCGCGAGCACGCGGCTCTCGACTCCGCGGCGGGTCGCGAGCCCGTGGATCCGCAGCGGCCGCGCGATGTGGTGGCGGACGGTCTTGACGGGGTTCAGCGACCCGAACGGGTCTTGGAAGATCATCTGGACCTGCGAGCGGTAGCGGAGGACGTCGCGGCGGCGCCGGTCGGCTGCCACGTCGACCCCGTCGAAGAACACGGCACCGGAAGTCGGCTCGTACAGGCGCGCGAGCAGGCGCGCGACGGTGCTCTTGCCACTGCCGCTCTCGCCCACGAGCGCGGTGATCGTGCCGGGCCGGAGTGCGAAGGTGACGTCGTCGACCGCGTGCACCCGAC
>JALYLO010000550.1 GCA_030774175.1 Actinomycetota bacterium | reverse complement strand
CCACAGTGGCACGAACGCGAGTGCCAGGCCACCGGCCGCCATGCTCATCGCGCCGTACAAGCCCTGGGCCACGGGCGAGCCGATCGTCGCGCGCACGTAGTCGCTGCCGCCGACGAACGCGGCCGCCGTGCCGACCCCGGCGACGGATCGCATTCCGATCGCAAACCAGGCCTCGCGCCAGCCGAGCGTCGCCGCGGAGGCGGCGGCGACGACGAGCAGGCCGGCACCGCCGACGACCCGCGGCCCCAGGCGGTCGCAGAGCCGGCCCATCGGCACCTGCAGTGCGGCATGCGTGACGAAGAGGCCGGTCGTGAAGAGCCCGACGACACCGAGCCCGATCCCGTACGCAGCGCCGATCCGCCCGGCCACCGCGCCGACGTTCGCGAGGTTGAACCCCGCCGTCAACGCCATCGCCAAGCCACCGCCGATCGCCCGGGCGCGCACGCGCCGACCATAGAGGCTTCAGCGGGTCGCGCTCTTCCGCCGTCGATACGCGCGTGTTTTCGTCCGGTTGCCGCAGAGCTGCATCGAGCACCACGTGGCCGATCGGTTCGGCGAATTGTCGTAGAACGACCAGTGGCAATTGCGGCAGGCCTTCAGCCTGCTCCAGGTGCCGTCGAGCATCGCAGCGAGCGCGACGGCGACCACGGAGTCGAGTGCATCGCCGCCCGAGTCGATCCGCACGCGGCAGTCGGCGTCGAGCCGGAGCGACAAGCGTCCCGCCGCCGCGTCGACGACCCTGAGGGGCCCGTCCTCGAGTGGGAAGCCGTTGTTCGCGAGGACGAGCGACCGCAGCGCCTCGCGCAACCTGCGCGCCCGTTCGAGCTCGCCGCCGGCCCCGCGCTCGGCGAGCCAGTCCGGCAGCCAGTCGACGCCGTTCTCGACGTCGGTGGTGTTGACGAGCAGCTGCACCTGGCGCAGGGGCTCGGGGGCGGCGTTCGGGACGTCGAAGCGCGGGCTCATGGTTGCCCGACAGTCTAAACACCAGTAGGCTTGGACTACTGGTGTCGTCGTCCCTCCGCCGCCTCGGATTCCCGTTGCGCCTCGCCGGCGCACGGCTCGGCGCCGGAGGCGGGCGGGTCGCCCTCGTCGGAGTGGGCGTGATCGCGGGCGCCGCGGTGCTCGCCGCCGTGCTGGCAGGACGGCTCGTGATGCAGGACCGCGCGCTCGCCCAGGCCAGCTCACGGCTCGCGCCGGCCGACCGCGTCGTGCAGGTCACGTGGAGCGGCGCGATCTCCGGGACGTGGGGCTCGCTCGACCGCTTCGTCGCGCCGCGGATGCGCACCGTCAGTCGAGAGCCCCCTGCCGCGGCGATGCTCTTCCGTGAAGCGTCGATCCAGCGGCGCCTCGTCAACCTCCGTGCAGTCAACGACATCGGCCGGTACGTGCAACTGCTCTCGGGACGGCTGCCCAAGGTGTGCGTGCCCGCTCACTGCGAGGTGCTGCGGCTGCAGGGCACAGGGCCGATCCCGTCGACACGGACGCTCCGGCTGATCGAGGTCGGACGGGCGCACGTGAAGCCCGACGCGCCGTTTGCTGCCTTCGTGCTCCCGGTGCCACCGACGGAGCAGATCGCCCGCGCGATCCGCTACCACACGCCGCAACCGTCGCCGGTCGTGCTCGCGAACGGCGTCGACGGCCTCTCCCGGACCGCGGAGCTCGGGACGTTCTACCGCTCCTACGCCTGGTTCACACCGCTCGCCGCGAGCGACGTGCACCCATGGGCGGTCGGGGCCTTCGGGCGCAAGGTGCAGCGGCTCGCCGCCCAGGTCGAGACGAGCTCGGAGGGGTTCCAGGTGACCGCCCCGACCGACGCGCTCGCCGCCGCCGCGGGGGCGTCCAGGGTCGCAGCCCGGCGGCTCCTCCTGCTCGGCGGCGAAGGCGGCGCTCTCCTGCTCGCCTTCACGATCCTCGCCGCCGCCGCGCTACGGCGCAACGTCACGGACGCGCGCCGCCGTCTGACCTGGTTCGGCGCCCGGCGGTGGCAGGTCGAGCTCTTCACCCTCGGCGAGTCGACGGCACTCGCCGCGGTGGGCACGCTCGTCGGCTGGGCCGTGGGCGGTGCCGTCGCGGCCGCGGTCGCGGCGCGGGCGGGGTCGCCGTCCTGGCAGGTTGTCTCGCACGCGCTGCTCGATCGCGCCGGCGTCGGCTCCGCGCTCGCCGTCGCAGCGGTCGCAGGCGTGCTCCTCTACAC
>JALYLO010000549.1 GCA_030774175.1 Actinomycetota bacterium | reverse complement strand
GCCGCGAGGCGCTGGGCGTGGCGGTCGGCGTCGCGGTGGGCGCCGCGGTGCAGGTTCACGCGCGTGCGCTCCAGGCGCTCGCGCAACTCGGCGAGGTCTGGCACGACGATCCGCGCGGCGGCGGTGGGCGTCGATGCGCGGATGTCGGCGGCGAGGTCGCAGAGCGGGGTGTCCTGCTCGTGGCCGACGGCCGAGACGATCGGCACTTCGCACTCCGCAACGAGCCGCACCACCCGCTCGTCGGAGAACGGCAGCAGATCCTCGAAGCTGCCGCCGCCGCGCGCGAGCACGATCACGTCGGCCCCGCGACGGCAGAGCTCGCCGATGGCCGTGCAGATCGACACGGCCGCGCGCGGGCCCTGCACGTACGTCTCTGCGACGAGGACGTTCGCCGGCGGGAAGCGCTGGACGAGGTGGGTGAGGACGTCGCGCTTCGCCGCGGCGTCGTTGCCGGTGACGAGCCCGATCAATCTCGGATAGCGCGGGAGCGGGCGCTTGCGCGACTCATCGAATAGGCCCTCGGCGGCGAGCTTGCGCTTGAGCCGTTCGAGCGCGGCCAGGTGCGCGCCCACGCCGTAGCGCTCGATCGTCAGCGCCTTCAGCCGCAGCTCGCCGCGCTGCTCGTACAGCTCCGGGCGCCCGAAGACGTGCACTCGCTCTCCGTCGTCGAGGCCGAGCTCGAGGGCGTCGAACTGCCCGCGGGGCATCTGCACCGACAGGCAGGCCCCGTCCTCGGGGTCCTTGAGCGTGAAGAAGACCGACGCCCAGCGCTCCTGCCGCCGCAGCTCGGTGATTTCGCCCTCGATCCAGAGGGTCGGGAGCTTTGCCACATAACTCGCGAGGCCCCTGGAGAACGCGCGGACGCTGTAGACCTTCCGCCCCTCGATCATGTTTGCCTCGACCTTCACAGCACCGATGGTAGTCCGGGGGCCGTCCCCGGTCGCTGCTCGCTAGAGCAGGATCTCGGCGGCCGTCTCGAACGTGCAGCCGGCGCGGATCAGCTCGACGGCGCGGTGCAGGTCAGCCTCGGAGCCCGCAAGCTTCTCGGCCAGCGGCAGCGGGTAGCCGGCCTCGATTAGCACGTGCAGGCGCCAGGACTCGACCTTTTCGCGCTCCGAGTGGGGTGGTTCGATCGTCTGGGGCATCGTTCGCGCCATTTCGCTCTGTCCTAGACGAACCCTCCTTGCGAAAGTTTGGCGCAAAACACCTTTCTTTACGTTTTGGCGGTGATCTCGTCGAGCCGCCGCGCCAGCTCGTGCAACCGCGCGTCCAGGACGGCGCGCTCGGACTCGGCGTCCGCCGCGATCTCGTGCAGCCGCTCACGCAGCCCCGACTCGACCTGGCGTGCCCGCTCCTCGAGCGTCTCGAGCGCGTCGTCGCGCTGGCGCTCGAGGGCCGTGCGCAGGCGCCCCAGGCGGTCTTCGACCCGCTTCGCCGCGGCCTCGCTCACGTGGTTCACGCGGTCGGTGAGCACCCCGTCGGCCTCGCGGGCGATGCGCTCGACCGCGAGATCGAGCTCGCGGGCCAAACGGCGGGCCGCCTCCTCGCGTGCGGTGCGGATCGCGTTGTCGAACTGCGCCGACGCCGCCTCGGCATAGCGGGCCGTCTCGCGTGTGACGAGACGCTGGAGCTGATCCACCTGGCGCCGCTCGACGTCGCCGAGCGCGGCCTGCACTCGCTGCGCCGCCTCGTTCCCCTCGCGCTCGACGAGTTCCTTGAGGTCCTGCTCTCGCTTCCGAAGGCGCTCGGCGACCTCCTGGAGCGCCCGGCGGCGCTCGAGCGCATGCTGCTCGAGCTCGTGGCTCGACTGCTGCATCGCCGAGGCCGCGGTCTGCGCGAGCTCCTCGCGCAGGCGCGCGGCCGCCTGGCGCTGCTCGTCGATCTGACCCTGGAGGCCTTCTGCGTCCCGGCCGATCTTCATCTCGATCTCGGCCATCAGCTGCCGCTGCCTCAGCTCGATGCGCCTCAGCTCGTCGGCGAGCCCTTGCTGGAGCTGCTCGACATCGCCGGCCCAGTCGGCGAGCCGCTGCTCGACGGCTCCCTGGACGCTGACCAGCTGGTTGCCGAGTCGCAGCGTCGCGTCGCGCTCGCGTTCCGAGACGTCCCGCCGGCGCTCGTCGGCGATCCGGCGCTCCTCCTCGGCGAGCTGCGAGAGCGAGTCGGCTCGCAGCCGTGCGAGCAGCTGCTCGAGCTCCTCCGACCGCTGCGCGAGCTCGCGCGCGACCACCTCGTCGAAACCGCTCTTGCCCCGCTCGATCTCGCGCTCGAGCATCTCCTGCTGGCTGCGCACCTTCTGCAACGTCCTGAAGCAGGCGAGCACGGCAAGCAGCGAAACGCACGCTGCCGCGACGGCGACGATGACGGCGACGGTCACGGGCTCATCGTAGGCGCGCCGCGATGACGGCTGTGGCGAGCATGATCGACGCACAGGTCAACCACCGCAGGGTGCGCTCGATCGTCTTGGTTCCCCCAAGCGTCCCCTCCGCACGGCGGGCGCGGCGGACGGGTGTCGACAGCGTCCGCTGAGCGAGGCTGAACGCGGCGGCGTACGCGGCTACGGCGAGCGCCTCGAACCGAATCGTCTGCGCCTCGACGAACCAACCCGTTAGCGCGGGAAAGGCCCCCCAGGCGAGCGCGAACCCCCAGTCGTTGTGTAGGCGGCCGCCGGCGAGCTCGAGGTTGTACGCCGGCACGAGCACCGCGCCGACAGCCACGAACGCGAGCAGCCACCAGCCCCAGGCGCTCGCCGCCGCGATGCCGATCCCGATCGCCCCTCCGAGCGCGACAAACGCCGTCACGGCGAGCGCCGGCGACGAGATCCGCGTGCGCAACGGCCGCCCGTGCAATTCGTCGAACGCGTGCGCCGCGACGCCCATCGCCAGGAAGAACGCCGCGAGGCCCCAGAGCAGCCGGTCGACGTGGAAGCGCGGTGCGAGGCCCGCGCCGACCGCGACGTACGAGAGGTGCCAGAGCGTGTACGGCGGATGCAGCAGGGTCACCCAGTCGCGCCAGCCGCCCGCGCGGAGCGCGTACCAGGCCGGCCGCACCGCTTCTTCCGTCACGCAGTCCTCCGGCCCCACGTGACCACGCCGCCGCCGAGGCTCAGCGGCCTCGCCTGCACCTCCCCGATCCCCGCCTCGCGCCAGGCCTGGAGCAGCCGGGGCAGCGGCCACCGCTCGTCGTGGTCCCGGATCGACCGCCCGAGGAAGTCCCCGACCTCGTGCCAGCCGCCGCCGATCAGCCGGCCCGCTCCCGGCAGCCCGACGCGCACCCACAGCTCCCAGAGCGGTCGCCACGCGCCGCGCGGCACGCCGAACTCGAGCCCCGCGATCGTGCCCCCCGGCTTGACCACCCGTGCGAGCTCGCGCAGGGTGGCCTGCGGATCGTCGACGTAGCGCAGTAGGTAGGTGAAGGTGAGCGCGTCGAACCGGCCGTCCTCGAACGGGAGCTCGCGCGCGTCGCCCTGCTGGAGGCGCACCTTGTGCGTCGCGGCTGCGAGCGCGACCCGCCGGCGGCCCGTGTCGAGCATGCCCGCGCTCTGGTCGATCCCGACGACGAAGCAGTCTTTCTGGCGGACCAGCTCGAGTGCGACCGCAGCGGTGCCGGTGGCGACGTCCAGCACCGTGTCGGTGGGGCCCGCCTCCGTTTGCGCGACGAGAAAGCGGCGCCAGCGCGGATCCTGGCCGAAGGAGAGGATCGATCCCCACCGGTCGTAGGTCGGCCCGATCGGCGCGAAGAGCTCCTGCGCATCCATACGCTTGACTCTATGGCCCTGGCCGAGGAGCTCGAGCGGATCGCCGTCGCGGCCGCGGCCCACGGCGAGGTCACGGGCGTCCTAGCGGCGGAGCCCGGACGGGGCCGGCGGCGCTACCTCGTTGCGCTCGGTGACGAGGCGTCTCGGCGGTGGCTCGTGCTCGACGCTGCCGCCGCGCCGGTGCGCGACCTGGAGGACGTGCGCGACACCGCCTCGATCGTCGCGATGTGTGAGCTGACTGCCGACCTCGCCGGCGGCGGCGACCTCGAGGAGCTGCGCACACGGCTCGCGCAAGTGCGGATGGTCGAGCAGCCGCCCGGGATCGAGGAGGCCGAGGAGGCCGCGCTGGCGCTCGAGCGGCTGATCGGCGCGCCGCCGCGGGTCGCATCGCCCGCCTACCTCGACGATGTGGGTGCGGCAACGCTTGCGCTCGAGCGAACGCTCGGCAACATCGGCTCGCCGTTTTCGGAGGCGCTGCGGGCCGGCGCCGGCGCCGTTGAGGAGTTCGTGCGCGACGTCGAGGCGGCCTACGAGCTCGACCTCGGCTAGCGGTCCGGCGCTACTCTGGGGCGCATGGAAGGCAGCGGATTCGGATTTCCCTTCGGGGGCGACCCGGAGGACATCCTGCGCGGGCTGCGCGAGTTCGCAGAGCAGCAGGCGGAGACGGTGCAGGAGGCCCAGCGCGAGCAGTTCGCGACGCTCACGCTCAACACCGCCGTTGAGCTGACTTCCGCGGCGCTCGCGCAGATCGAGCTTCAGGGCCCGATCGACGAGCAGACGGTCGCCATGCGCGACGCCATGCGCGTGCTCTTCCCCGAGGCGGTGGCGCTCGTGAGCGCCGCCCGCCAGGGGTTCATGCGCGAGACGTAGAGGCCTAGCGCCCGGAGCGGAGGTCGACGAGCAGGACGGCCGACCCGCCCGGCGCGATGATCGCGGTCCTCTTCGGCTTCACGCCGGCCCCCGAGACCGCGAGTGCGTGCGAATACGTGCCGCGGTTTCGGTGAGCTTCATGCCTGCTCGTACGGCGCGGGCCGCGATGCGGTTTCATCCAGCCGTGAGCCTCCTCGATCGCGCGATCGTCAGGCTGCTGCCGGCCGTTCCGAAGCCCGTCGTCCGGCGGCTCTCCTCCCGCTACATCGCCGGCCCGTCGCTCGACGATGCGATTCGGGTGGTCGAGCGGCTGAATGGGAAGGGGAAGCTCGCGACCGTCGACGTGCTCGGGGAGGAGATCACGAGCCCGGACGTGGCGCGCGCGATCGCCGGGCAGTACCACGACGTGCTCGCGCGGCTCGACGAGGCCCGCCTCGATGCGAACGTTTCGGTGAAGCTGACGGGCCTCGGGCTCGAGCTCGACCAGGACCTCTGCCGCGACAACCTCCAGTCGGTAGTTCGCGACGCCGCCGAGCGCGGCAACTTCGTGCGGATCGACATGGAAGACTCGTCGCTGACCGATCGCACCCTGGAGCTGTATCGAGAGCTGCGAGTCGAAGGGCACGCGAACGTCGGCGTCGTGCTGCAGGCCTACCTGCGCCGCACGATCTCCGACCTCGAAGGAATCGAGAACGCGCGCCTCTGCAAGGGCATCTACGTCGAGCCGCCCGAGCTTGCCTACCAGGAGTCCGAGGCCGTGCGCGCGAGCTTCGTACGCTGCCTCGAGCAACTGGTCGCGCAAGGGACGTA
>JALYLO010000548.1 GCA_030774175.1 Actinomycetota bacterium | reverse complement strand
GTGCAGCACCTCGCCCTCGGCGAGGAGGTCGCCGGCGGGCGCGTAGATCGCAGCGCCCTCACGCATCGTCATCACGGGCGCGAGCATCTCGAGGCACGCGGCGTGCGCACGCGGCATCCTCACGCCGGTGTGCGCCAACCGCAGCGCCGGATCGACGACCCGCGCCCAGGGCAGGCGTCCGGCGGCGCGCCACAAGGCGTCGAGCCCGGCCGGCACCCCCGGGACGGCGCACGACGACGCGCCGATCGCGTAGTGGACAAGCTCCTCTCCGAAAGGGACGGGCAGGTCGGCGAGCGGCGCGCCGGCGCCCGAGGGGACCGAAACGAAGCAGTCGAGGTTCGAAACGGCGCCGGTCGCAGCGTCGAACGTGATCGCGTGACCCCCGCCGAGCAGCCCGGTCATCAGCGTCTCGGCGACGCACGAGGCGAGGCCCGCGGCCACGACGGCGTCGGCCGCGCTGCCGCCCGCCGCGAGGATCTCCGCGCCGGCGTCCGCGGTTGCGGGGTGTCCCGCTGCGATCGCCGCGGCCATTCTCTACGCGATGCGCTCGGCGAGCCGGCTGCCGAACCGGCCGAACCCTTCGAGCGGGAAGTCGAAGCGCTCGCGGATGCGGTCGCCCGCCGTGATCTCGAACGTGCTCTCGCCGATCGCGCGTGCGGGGAACTCGCCATCCTCGAAGGCGACCACGACACCGTCGGGCGCGAGCGCCACCTCGTACCAGCCGTCGCTGTTGGCATACGACCCCGTCAGCCCCTCACGCACCGCCGCCGGCAGGTCGACGGATTGCGGCACCGCTCTGCGCTCGCCGAGCAGGCGCTCGAAGAACTCGTCCTCGACGTCGTACAGCGCCTTGCCGCCGAGGCTCGAGTTCGTCAGCCCGACGAAGACGGCGTTGCGGTCAGGGACCACGAACAGCGAGCTCTCGAATCCCCCGTAGGAGCCCGGGTGCCCCCAGACCTCGACGCCGCCGACCCGTTGGCCCCACATCCCGAGACCGTAGACGCCGGCGGTCGGCTTGGCGTGCACGATCCGCATCTGGGCCGAGCGCGGTTGCGCGAGGTGCCATTGCCCGAAGCGAAGCAGGTCGGCGACGCTCGAGACGAGCCCGCCGGAGGGGCGCCGGGCGCGCGGATAGGGGCCGTTCTCTGCGTCCCGCCCTGTGCCCGCGAGCTCGGGCTCGCCGAACGACGTCGACTCGAGGCCGGCGGCCTCGAGCACGCGCTCGGCGAGGGCCTCCTCGTACGTCTGCCCGGCCTGCGCGGCGGCCAGCCAGCCGGCGAGCCAGAAGCCGCTGTTCGCATAGGACCACGCCTGCTCGACCCCGACGTAGCGCCGGACGCCAGGGAGCGCCTCGACGGCCGCCGGCAGGGCGTCGGTGCCGTCTCCGAAGCGCGCGAGATCGCCGCACTCGCAGTCGTAGCCGCTCGTGTGCGAAAGGAGGTGGCGGACGCGGACATCGGCCGGCCACACCCCGGTCGCGCCCTGAGGATCGAGGAGGTCGAGCGCCAGCGTCGCCGTGAACGGCTTCGTGATCGACGCGACGCGGAAGATCGACTCGACCGGGCACCCGACCGAGAAGGTCTCGATTTCGCCTCCCACGCAGACGCCGAGGGCGAGCGCGGGCACGTCCCATTCGATCGCCACGGCCTCGCAGGCCTGGAAGAACGTCGAATCGAGCACCGATCCGCTACCCTACTGACCGACCCAGCCTCGGCCGTGCGCGTCTTCCTTCGCGGCGTCGCTGAGACTACGGGGCAATCTGCCCCCGGGTGACACCTAGCACGAGGAGAGAGTGATGCCCCTCACCAAGGAAGAGAAGCTGGAGCACGTCGGCAAGTTCGGCAAGCACGGGACGGACACGGGCTCGCCCGAGGTCCAGATCGCGATGTTGACCCAGCGGATCAGCGAGCTGACCGAGCACCTGCGTACGCACAAGCACGATCACTACTCGCGTCGCGGACTGCTCAAGCTCGTCGGTCGCCGCCGCCGGTTCCTGAACTACCTGCAGCGGCGAGACGTCGAGGGCTACCGTGCCCTCATCAAGGAGCTAGGCCTCAGGCGGTAGAGCCTCGGGCGCTAGCCAGTCACGGAGGGTGGAAGTTTGAGCGAGCCACGGCGAGGACGGGGCTGGCTCAAACCTCCACCCTTCACCAAGCACAGTGGAGGAAGGGAAATACATTGAGCATCGTTGAGGCTGAGCACCCCGCCGGGGTGCCGGTTTCCGTTTCCGTCGAAATCGGCGGCAAGGAAATCTCGTTCGAGACGGGCAAGCTCGCCAAGCAGGCAGACGGCGCAGTCGTCGTCCGCAGTGGCGACACCGTCGTTCTCGGCACGGCGCAGGGCCGGACGGAGGCGCGCGAAGGCGCGGACTTCTTCCCGCTCACGGTCGACGTCGAAGAGCGCATGTACGCGGCCGGGAAGATCCCCGGCGGATTCTTCAAGCGGGAGGGGCGCCCGACGGAACGAGCGATCCTGACCGCTCGCATGACCGATCGCCCCGTCCGGCCGCTCTGGCCGAAGGGCTATCGCAACGAGACGCAGTGCGTCGCCACCGTCTTCTCGGCGGACCTCGTCACCGCGCACGACATCCTCTGCATCAACGCCGTCTCCGCGGCGCTGACGGTGTCGCCGCTGCCGTTCCTCGGCCCGATCGGCGCCGTGCGGATGGGCATCGTGGAGGGCAGTCTGGTCGTCAATCCGACGCTCCAGGAGACCGAGGAGTCCGATCTCGACCTGATCGTCGTCGGCACCAAGGACGGGCTGACGATGGTCGAGGCCGGCGCCAACCAGGTGCCGGAGGACAGGCTCCTCGAGGCGCTCGAGATCGCGCACCGCGAGGTCGTGAAGATCTGCCAGGCGCAGGAGGATCTCCGCTCGAGGGCCGGCAAGCCGAAGTGGCTCGACCCGGCGACGACGGAGCGGCTCGAGAGCGAGTACGGCCACGAGGTCTGGACACGGATCCAGAAGGTGGGCGTCCGCGACGCGGCGGGCATCGTCGAGGAGATCGTCGACAAGGAGGTCGGCGCACTCTCCATGGACTCCACGCACGACCACGTGCTGAAGGAGCTCCAGACGCGCATGTCGCTCGCCCAGATCCTCGAGAAGCAGCGCTCGGTCGCCGCCGAGGTGCCGGTCCGCGAGCAGTTCGAGAACGACCTTCGCGGCCTGACCGACGCCGAACAGGATTCCAAGGACCTCAAGTCCGCGAAGCGGAACCTGCTCTTCACGCGCATCGTCGAGACCGTGTCGCTGCCGTTCCCGGTCGCCGACGGCGACTCGACCGAGAAGGACTCGCTGACGAAGAGCTACGTCAAGAAGGCCTGCGAGGCGATCTACAAGAGCCTCGTCCGCCAGAAGATCGCGGTCGACAAGCGCCGGCCCGACGGCCGGTCCGCGGCTCAGATCCGGCCGATCGAGGTCCAGGTCGGCGTGATGCCGCGGACCCACGGGTCGGGGCTCTTCACCCGCGGCCAGACCCAGATCATGACGCTGCTCACCCTCGGCACCGCCAAGGAGGGCCAGCGCATCGACGACCTCTCGCTCGAGCGGGACCGCCGGTACATGCACCACTACAACTTCCCGCCGTACTCGGTCGGGGAGACAGGGTTCATGCGCGGCCCGAAGCGCCGCGACATCGGCCACGGCGCGCTCGCGCAGCGGGCACTCGAGCCGATGATCCCGGCCGTCGCCGAGTTCCCGTACACGATCCGCCTCGTCTCGGAGACGCTCGAGTCGAACGGCTCCTCGTCGATGGGCTCGGTCTGCGGGTCGACGCTCTCGCTGATGGACGCCGGCGTTCCGATCAAGGCGCCGGTCAGCGGCATCGCCATGGGCCTCGTCAAGGAAGGCGACGAGCACGTGATCCTCACCGACATCCAGGGAGCAGAGGATCACCTCGGCGA
>JALYLO010000547.1 GCA_030774175.1 Actinomycetota bacterium | reverse complement strand
GGGCTGCGCCGCGTCGCGGGGCAGCTGCCCGAGCACGCGCGCGTCCAGGTCGACGTTCGGCTCCGTGATCGCGGCGCTGGACGTGCAACTCGCCAGCGTCGATGCCAAAGCTGTGCCGCTTCGCGCGCAGTGAGCGCCACCGCGCGTTGCAGTCGATCTACCGGGTCGGTCTGCTGATCCTTGGCTGCTATCTATCCGGCTCCGTCCGATGCGCTCCTACACAATGCTACGGGACGTGGCCTCGCAAACTTGCCGTAACATCGGCGGTCGCATATACCGCGGGACGGCTGAAAAACGGACGACCTGTGCGCAGGTAGCCTTGGGCCGATGAGCGAGTTCAGCTACGAACGTGTTGGTGGCATGCGCTACCTCGGCGCATCCCTACGGGAGCACTGGGCTCTGATTTTGACGGCTCTCGTGCTTGGCCCGGGAACGGCGGCGGCGGTCTCGATCTCGGCATCGAAGCGCTACGAGGCTGGCACGGACATCCTCGTGACGCCGATCTCTTCGGCTGACGATTCCTTCTTAGGGACGAACCTGGTCCGCGAGTCGGGCGATCCGTCCCGAAGCGTCTTGACGGTCGCCCGCCAGGTCAAGACGCCCGAGGTCGCGGACAGAGTGCGGGCTGAGCTCGATCTCGGCCTTAGCCGTCAGCAGCTTCTACAGTTCATCGACGTCAGGCCTGTCAGCCAGGCAAATGTCGTCACGATTGTGGCAAGCCAACCGACCCCGACGCGCGCTGCCAAGCTGGCGAACGCTTTCGCCGACGCATTCATTGCGCAGCGGACCGCTGAATTTCAGGGGGAAATGCGTCAGACGCTTGATCGCCTGAAGCGCCGGCTGGCTGCCATTCCGCCGGACCAACGGGGTCCGGAGACGAGTGCGCTCGAGGAGCGGCTCGGTGCGCTTAGCCCATTCGTTGGCGGCAGCGATCCCACTGTTCAGATCTCAACTCGGGCGGTCCCGCCGAGCGTCGCGGTATCGCCTCGGCCAGTCCTCAGCGTCATGATCGCGGTTCTCGCCAGTCTCTTTCTCGGAGTTGGTGCCGCGCTCGCAATGGAGCTGTTTGGCCCGAGAGTGACCCGCGAGGAGGAGCTCCTCCTCGGCCAACGCCTGCCGATCTTGGGTCGCGTTCCACGGATCCGCCGCAAGCGGCTTCTTGACTACATCGCCGGCCGGCGATCGCCGCCGAGGGGCGTGTGGGGGGCCTATCGGAACCTACGATGGAGTATCGCAGGTGCCGCCGGCGACAATGGATTCCCGCGAACAATTCTGGTCACCAGCGCCACTCCGAACGAGGGAAAGACAACGACGGTGGCGAACCTCGCCGTCACGCTCGCAAGTGCAGGCGTCAGCGTCGTCGCGGTGGATGGCGACATGTATCGTCCGATGCTCGCATCCGTCTTTGGCGTCGCCGCGTCTCGCGCGAGCGGTTTTGCAGACGTATTCCTCGCTGATGAGTCGGCGCCGGAGGTGCATCTGGTCAACGCACCGGGCCATGGGGGGCCCCTTCGGCTCCTGCTCGGAGCTCCGGAGAAGGCGGACCTCGCCGCCGGAATCGAGCCGCAACGCGTCAAGCGCGCGCTCGAGCGCCTCAAGCGGGAAGCCGACATCATCATCATCGACTCGCCGGTTCTGACCGAGGTCCCGGATGGAGTGGTGCTCGCGAGCGCTGTCGACGCCGTGCTCGTGGCAGTCTGGCTCGGCCGCACACGCCGGGACAGGTTGATAGAACTGCGGCGGACGCTCGCGCAGCACCGAATCTCGCCGGTTGGTTTCGTCGTCACGAGTCTGAAGCGTTCTCGCACAAAGGGCTACTATCCGGGAAGCCCCCCGCGACGCGAATCCCACGAGCGGAGCGCTGAGCCGGCGGGGTTACCGTCGCTGAGACTCGGCGTCGAGCGAGACAAAGCCTAATCCGGCTCGAGTTATCGTGCGGAGCAGTCCCGTCGCCTATCTCGAAAATATTCGCTCCAGATGGGCTGTCTTCACGGCCGGCATCCTTGCGGTGTTCGTGGGCGCAGGTTCGGTCGCGTCGCCAAAATTGGTCGTCGCTTCGGCCGTGGTTCTCGTCTTCGCCGCCGTCGCCGCTCGCAGCCTTCCAGCCGGGCTGGCCGGCTTCACGATCCTCATCTTTTTCGGCAGTATCCCAGGCCTCGGGAGCTCGGGCCTGATCAAGGCCGCTGGCGGTGTGCTCACCGTCATTTGGCTCGCCGGCGCGATGAGCGCGCGCCGCGATCGCGCCTCGCTGGTTCGTGACCATCCCATTCTCGCTTCGACGGCCATCCTTTTGCTCGGCTGGACGTTCAGCTCCGCACTTTGGGCCGTCGATCCGGGTCGCGCCGGGCTAACGGCACTCCGGTTGTCGCAGAGCGTCGTCCTCTTCTTTGTCGTCTTCGCTGCAATTCAAAATCGGACTCACCTGCGGTGGATAGTCAGCGCCTTTATTGCCGGGGCTGTAGTGAGCGCGCTTGTCGGTCTCGCCGGAGTCACCTCCCCCGAAGCTTCGAATGCCTCTGGGCCAGCAGTCGCTCGGTTGACCGGCGGAATCGGTGATCCGAACGAGTTGGCCGCAAGTCTCGTGCCCGCTCTTGGTTTCGTGGTATTCATGCTCGCTGCTTCTCGAACGATCCTGGCACGGTGGCTCCTGCTCGGGTGCGCGGGAGTGCTGGCGCTTGCGCTACTTCGGACCGAATCACGCGGCGGGATTGTCGCGCTGAGCGTGATGCTCATCGCGACCGTGCTGTTCGCCGGGCCCGCGCGGCTACGGATCATCACCGCTATCATGGCGACTGCGGCAGTGGCGATATTCTTCTTCCTCGCGACAGGGCCACCACCGGGTGTGGGACGCCTGACGGAGTTCCGGGCCGGGGGTGGTTCGGGACGGACGGATCTTTGGGCGGTCGCGCTACAAATCACCCATGACCACCCGCTCGCCGGGGTCGGCGCGGGCAATTTTCCTGTCGTCGAACCTGATTATGCGATCCGCAACATCAACCTTCCGCGGGCCGACCTGATCGTCGACGTCGCAGACGTCACACACAATACGTACCTCCAACTGCTCAGCGAACTGGGAGTTGTCGGCCTTGCACTCTTTAGTGCCCTGATCCTCGGAGCGATCGCCGCGGCGGTCCGCGCAGTCCGCAAATTTGCGGACGCAGGGGACTCTGAAATGGAAATGCTTTCGCGTGGGCTCGTAATCGGAACTGTTGGGATGCTCGGCGCATTCGTTTTCCTTTCAGCCCAGTACGAGAAGCCGCTACCGCTCGTGCTCGGAACGCTCGTCGCGCTGTCGACCGTCGCGCAAGTACACCAGACTCGACAGCTTCGCCCTCGCGAACACGAAAGCTGGCAAAGCATGCGCCCCGCGATCGTTGCGGAAGACTCCCTTCGCGCAGAGCACCGCGTGGTCGACCTGGGACGTCTCCCGTCGACGGAATTCTAAGATCGGCGCGCGTTTTTGCCGCGTCCACTCGTGCTCTGCTACCACGCCGTCTCCGAAACATGGAACGATCCGCTGGCGGTCCGGCCAGATGCGCTTGAACGCCAGATTCGCGTCCTCCTCCACCGTCGCTACCAGCCGGTTCCGCTCGTGGAGACGCTGGACGGTCGCGGACGGCTGCTCCACGTGACATTCGACGATGCCTACCGAAGCGTCGCCATCGCGCTGCCCCTTCTGGAGCGGCTTCACGTTCCGGTCACGGTGTTTGCCTGTCCGAACTACGCCGACGATGGGCGGCCCCTCGCGATTCCCGAGCTTGCCGCCGAATCCCGTGCATATCCTGAGGAGCTGACTACCATGACCTGGAACGACCTGCGCGGCCTGGTGGACCGGGGCGTCGAGGTTGGATCCCACACGTTAAGCCATCCTCATTTACCCCAACTCTCTGACTCGGAGCTGGGACGTGAACTCCGGGATTCGCGTCAACGGCTCCAAGACGAACTGGGCCGAGCGTGTCGATTCCTCGCCTATCCGTACGGTGAGCACGACGCACGCGTGCATGCTGCCGCGAGCGCAGCCGGTTATGAGGCTGCCTTTTCACTTTCGGCGAAGAGGAACCTTCTGGATCGGTACGCGCTTCCCCGGATCGCGATCTGGCGTAGAGACGGCCTTCCGCGCGTGGTGCTCAAGACTACGCCAATTCTGGGCCAAGTCTCGCGCCCATTTTCAGGACGTCAGCCGCTCAGCCGGGAGAGATCACGCAGCAGATAGAAGGCTACGACCGGACGTCGAACTGCTCGGACCGCGAAGCTTCGGTTGCCTGTCGCATTAGGAATAGGAAATCCAGAAAGAACTTCGTCGCCCACGACGGATACTTGAGGGGTACATAGCGGCCCCAAACTGGATACGAGCCAGGAAGGGCACCCGTACGATCTTTGCCTACAGCACTCACGCGCTGCGCATATGCCAGGAAGTCGAGCAGCCGTCGGCAGACTTCCAGATATTGCTGCTGATGCGTCCTCACGTAGAGTCTCGCCAGGATTACGCCTAGCTGTGCGGATCCAGTTAGACAGACAAATTGGCCCTTTGGACGCCAGCTTGAGTTGAACGCACCTGATAAACGGCCGGAAGCGTCGACCAAATACATCAGTTTATTAGCCGTCGTCAACCCAGCCGACACGAACGATTCCTCCTCCAGTAGTCGCCCTGTCTCGACCAAGCCATCGATGGTGTAACAAATGGTGTGAGTACTTGGCGCTTCCCTGAACCGCTGTCCGTTATCGCACAGATCAAACCATCCATTCGGACGTTGGTGACGAAGGGCGAACTCGCAATTAGCAGCTGCGGCGGCGGCATACTTGGGCTCGTTCGCCGTCTGCGAAAGCGACACGAGCGGCTCGGTGACAAAAGTATCGTAAACACGCTTCATCCCGAGGTAGTTTGCCTTTGACCAACTGCCATCCGACTCCTGGTTGGAGACAATCCATTCGCCTGCGCGCACCGCTGCATCGAGATATTTCTCGCTTCTGGTCTCGTCGTACGTTCTCAGGAGTCCGCGTATTACTTGGCCTGTGTTGAACACGATCGGCGGCTGGCCGTCACCCTCGTACGCACTTTCGAAACCGCCGCCACGGTGCTGCACCGAAAGCTCCCAGTCGGTCATCCGAATCGCTCTATGCGCGAGCTCGCCACGCGCAAGGAGTCGATAATAATCCCAAAACGTTGGGATCATGTATCCGGTGACTTCTGGATAGCCGGTCGTCCAACCGCGAAACTCATAGCAGCCGATCCCGCCCGACCCGACGGTGTCCTGAGCATGGGCAACCCACTGCAACGCCTTGTCCATCAATACATCGATCGATGTCTGCTGGCTCGTCTTGCTCAGGGCGTAGTTGTTCCATGGCTCGCTGCGGAACAGATCTGCTGCGTGTCTGATTAGGACGGCCGTATTGAGGGGTGAGAGTCCGCCGAGTGCCATCCCGGCGACTCGCCTTGCCCGTTTGCGACGCGAAGCGGAAAGACCTGCAGGTGCGGCGCCTATAATCACCGATGGGCGATGAAGCTCGTCTCTAGGATCCTAAAACGACATGCTGCGGGCGTGAACAATGCTCCGCCACGACGAACCGTCAACCGTACCGAGACCATGACCAGGAGTCGGGGCGGGATGAAAGCAGGACCCAATGGCCGAAAAGTCGAATCAGCCCGAGAGCAGCCCTTCGACCGAAGGCGCACAAGTGTCGCCCTACGATGTAAGACGCAATCACGCCCTGAAGGTCATCTACGTGACGGCTCAGCTGCCCTACGGCCCAAACGAGCCCTTCATCATCCCGGAGATCATCGAACTTGGACGACAGGGCATTTCGGTGACCGTCGTTCCCACGCGGCCGCTCGGTTCGCTCGTGCACGACGATGCTC
>JALYLO010000546.1 GCA_030774175.1 Actinomycetota bacterium | reverse complement strand
GCGCGCCCGTGTCGACGAGGCCCGCGCGGAGCGCGACACCGTGGGCGGGGTCGTGGAGGTGCGCGCCGCCGGAGTGCCGCCGGGCCTCGGTTCCTACGCCACGAAGGAAGACCGGCTCGACGGGCGGCTCGCGCTCGCGCTGATGGGGATCCAGGCCGTCAAGGGTGTCGAGATCGGCGACGGTTTCGCGCTCGCTTCGCTCCGCGGGTCGGCGGCGCACGACGAGATCGGACTCGACCGCCGCCGCGAGACCAACCGCGCTGGAGGCATCGAGGCGGGGGTGTCCAACGGCGAGCAGATCGTCGTGCGTGCGGCGATGAAGCCCTTGCCGACATTGATGAAGCCGCTTGCCTCGGTCGACCTCTCGACCGGCGAGGCGGGTGAGGCGCTCGTCGAGCGGTCCGACGTCGCCGCCGTCGAGGCGCTCGCTGTCGTCGCAGAGGCCGCCGTCGCGTGGGAGCTCGCCGTTGCGGCGCACGAGAAATTCGGCGGCGATGCCGTCGAGGACTTCGTCGCTGCGCATGCCGCCTACCTCGCGCGCATCGAATGGCACTGAACGCCCTCGACCGCCACGTCGCCCTGATCGGGTTCATGGGCGCCGGCAAGACGACTCTCGCGCGGCTGCTCGCCGAGCGGATCGACCGCCCGCTGGTCGACGTCGACCGCGCGGTCGAAGGGCGCGTGCAGCTGTCGCTCGGCGAGCTGTTTGCGAAGCGGGGCGAGGCCGAATTTCGAGTGATCGAGGCCTCGCTCGTGCGGGAAGCGGCGAACGGGTCGCCGCCGTCAGTGCTCTCGCTCGGAGGGGGCGCGGTGAAGTCTCCGGAGGCGCGCATGGCGCTCGAGCGCCGCGCGCTCGCCGTTCTCGTCGACGTGGACGTCGACACCGCGTGGCAGCGCGTCCGCGGCAGCGACCGCCCGCTGGCGCAGGACGAGCGGGCATTTCGCCGCCTCTACGACGAGCGGCAGCCCCTGTACCGGGAGATCGCGGACGCGGTTGTCTCCAGCGGCGACCTGGACGGCGTGACGCTCGCCGCCGCCGGCGTCCATCACGAGCCGGGCGCGCTCGAGCGGCTCGGCGAGCTCGTGCCCGGAGACGGGCCGGTGGCGCTCGTCGCGGACTCGACGGTGATGGGCATCCACGGCGCGGCGGCGCAGACCGGGCTCGGCGCGCGCCTCCAATCGCTGCACGAGCTGCCGCGTGGTGAGGAGGCCAAGCGTCTGGCGGTCGTCGAGCGGCTCTGGTCGGAGCTGCGGCTCGATCGCGCCGGCACGGTGGTCGCGCTCGGCGGCGGGGCGACGACCGACGCCGCCGGCTTCGCTGCGGCCACCCATCTGCGCGGGGTGCCGTGGGTCGCGGTGCCGACGACGCTCGTCGGCCAGGTCGACGCGGGCATCGGCGGCAAGACGGCGATCGACATCCCGCAGGGCAAGAACCTCGTCGGGGCCTTTCACTGGCCCGCGCGCGTCGTGATCGACGAGACGCTGCTCGAGACGCTGCCCGAGCGCGAGCGGCGGCAGGGGCTGGCGGAGCTGGTCAAGACCGAGCTGCTTGCCGCGCGCGAGCTCGACGTGCGGGCCGCCGCCGCCTTCAAGGCGGCTCTTTGCCTGCGCGACCCGCACGACCGCGGGCCGCGGCAGTGGCTCAACCTTGGGCATACGTTCGCGCACGCGCTCGAAGCGGCCGCCGACTTCGACCTCCCCCACGGCGAGGGCGTGGCGCTCGGCCTGCTTGCGGCGTTGAGACTGAGCGGTCGGGACACGGCACGCGTCGAGGAGGTGCTCGGCCCTCGGCCCGTCCGGGTCGATCGTGAGCGCGCCTGGCAGGCGCTCCAGCGCGACAAGAAACGCATCGGAGAGGAGATCAACCTCGTGCTCCTGGGCGACGACGGCCCGTTCGTCCAGGCGCGGCCGGCTGACGAGGTGCGTGCGGCTCTCGATAGCCTCATAGTGTGACGCGCCTGGGAATACCTTCCGGCCCCTGGAAATATCCCCACGCGGATCACTGATGCAGATCCTGGTCCTGAACGGCGTCAACCTCGACATGCTCGCGCGGCGCGACCCGAAGCTCTACGGCGGGATCAGCGTCAACGAGCTCGAGTCGCGGATCTACGAGTGGGCACACGCTCTGGACATCACCGCTCGCTGCCGGCAGTCGAACAGCGAGGGCGAGTTCATCGAGTGGATCCACGACGCGTACGACAACGTGGACGGTTTGATCCTCAACCCGGGGGCCTGGAGCCACTACAGCTACGCGATCCGCGACGCGCTCGAGCTGCTGGAGGTGCCGATCGTCGAGGTGCACCTCTCGAACATCGAGGAACGCGAGGAGTGGCGGCGCCACAGCGTGATGGCCGACGTCGTCTCGCACCGAGTAATCGGCAAGGGGCCCGACGGCTACCGCGAGGCGCTCGAGTT
>JALYLO010000545.1 GCA_030774175.1 Actinomycetota bacterium | reverse complement strand
GACGACATGCTGATAGCGGCCGGCGGCATTCGCCTGCCAGATCTCGACGAGCGCATTGCGAAGCGGTCGCCCGTCCTCGTCGAGCACGCGGCCGGTCACGATGATCCGCTCTCCGAGCGGTTCGCCTGCCCGCTGGCGCGTCAGGTCGTGGTCGAGCTCCTCGACTGCTTCGCTGCCGAAGACCGGGCCTTCCAGCTCGTGCAACTCCTCAGGCAGCGAGACCAGGGGCCTTCTCGGCGCGCGCCACCGGGTCGAGCGATAGCCGGGATAGTCGATCTGAACCTCAGGCCCGAAGCTCGGGTCGTCGGGTAGGACGACGGGCCTCTCCTTGTCCCTCACGGCCGTCAAAGACTCGCTTTCGACTCCAACGCGCGAACCGCGGCGAGCTCGTCGGCGGTAGGCGGCGCCGTCTCGTGCACGTCCTCGGCGACGGGAAGCTCCCAGCCGGTCTCGGCGACGACGTCCTCGACTTCCACGCCCGGATGCACCGCCACGAGCGTCAGCTCGCCGTCACGTGGCTCGAGGATGCCCAGATCGGTGACGACGACGCGGACGTTGTCGCCGAGCGTCGTGACGAAATCCAGCTGCGGGACGAATGCGCGCCGCGAGTGCCGAAGCATCACGAACACATTCTCGACGCCGAGGGCGATCTCGGGCGCGCCGCCACCGCCGGGCAGGCGGACCTTCGGCCCGGCATAGTCCCCGATCACTGTGCTGTTGAGGTTCCCGTGGCGGTCGATCTGAGCCGCTCCGAGGAACCCGGCGTTGATCCGTCGGCCCTGCAGCCAGTACGCGAACAGCTCCGGAACCGAGACGACCGCATCGGCCGTCTCCGCGAGCTCGCCGTCGCCGATCGACAGTGGCAGCTTCGCCGGCTTCGCGCCGATCGTCCCGCTCTCGTAGACCAGTACGCAGCCCGGCGCGTGCGTACGTCGCGCAAGGTTCGCAGCGACGCTCGGGAGGCCGATCCCGACGAAGCAGACCGTTCCGTCGTCGAGCCGCCTCGCCGCCTCGACGGCCATCATCTCGTCGGCCGAATACCCGTTCGAGCTCATACCGGCGTCGCCTCCGCGGCCAGGCTCGCGTGGTACTCGGCGACGTCGGCGGTATCGAGCACGTGCCGCTGCATCCACTCGCGGAAGCGGTCTCGGTCGCGGCTGATGGCGTCCCACGCGACGTAAAAGTCGTTGTCGCGGTCGTAGTAGCCGTGCGCGTACGACGGGTGGGCACCGCCGGGCGCGAGAGCCACCGCGTCGACGACCCAGCCAGGCAATACCGTGCCGCCCGGCCTTAGCTCGAGCTCGTCGACGATCTCCTCCACCGTGACGATCGATCGTGCCGAAGCCAGCACAACTTCCTTCTGCACGCCGAGGATTCCCCAGAGCTGCACGTTCCCGTGGCGGTCCGCCTGCTGCGCGTGCACGATGCCGACGTCCGGTCGGTGTGCCGGCACTGCGGCCAGTTCCTCGCCTGTGAACGGGCACTTGATCGTCTCGACGCGTGTGCGCGAGGGAAGGTCGCCCCCGCGGTAGCCACGCAGAACGCCGAACGGCAGGTTCGCCGCCCCCGCTGCGTACGCGGCCGCCATGCCCGCGTGCGAGTGCTCCTCGAGCTCGAGCGTCTCCGGCCAGCCGTGCTCCACCGCATCGCGGAGCCGGTGCAGTGAGCCGACACCGGGATTCCCCGCCCAGGAGAACACGAGCTTGCGGGCGCACCCGATCCCGATCAGCTGGTCGTACACGACGTCCGGGGTCATGCGCACGAGCGTGAGCCCGCGCTTGCCCCGGCGAATCAGCTCGTGGCCGGCCGCGTGCGGGATCAGGTGCGTGAAGCCCTCGAGCGCCACGACGTCGCCGTCGCGCACGAGTTCGCCGACCGCTTCGCCTAGCGTGACCACCTAGAACGGAAACGGATGCGCGCCGCTCGTGATGGTCACCCAGTGCAACTCGGTGAACTCGTCGACCACCGCCTGCCCGCCGAAGCGTCCCCACCCCGAATCCTTAACGCCGCCGAACGGCATCTGCGGCTCGTCGCCGATGGGCTGGTCGTTGACGTGGACGATCCCGGCGTCGATCTGCTGCGCGAGTGCGAAGCCGCGGTCCGGGTCGCTAGTGAGGATGCCCGCGCTGAGGCCGTACGTCGTCGCGTTCGCGCGGGCGACGGCGTCCTCCGGGTTGTCCGCGATCTCGATCGCGGCGACCGGGCCGAACGTCTCGACCTGCGCGAACTCCGAGTCCTCTGGCACGTCCGCGAGCAGCGTGGCCTGGAAGCACGGTCCGTCGGCGTCGCCTCCGGCCAGCACCCGCGCACCTTTCGCAACAGCGTCGTCGACACGCGACTTGACCGTGGCGAGCGCGTCTTCGTTGATCAGCGGTCCGATGATCGTGTCGTGCTCCTTCGGATCGCCCGTCTTGAGCGTCTTGGTCTTCGCCGCCAGCTTCTCGACGAACTCGTC
>JALYLO010000544.1 GCA_030774175.1 Actinomycetota bacterium | reverse complement strand
CGAGGAGGGCGGTCTTGCCGATGATCGCCGCGGCCTGCTGCGGGTTGTGCACGCCCGCCAGCTGGATCACGATCTCATCCGGGCTCTGCTTGCGGATCTCCGGCGAAGCGACGCCCAGCTTGTCGACTCGGTTGCGCATGATCGACACCGACCGGTCGAGATCGGCGGGCGTCAGCTTGTGGCCCTTCGGCGGCTGCGCCTTCAAGACGACCTCGAGGCCACCCTGCAGGTCGAGGCCCTTCTTCAGCGAGCGATGCGCGGGTGAGCCCGGCACGCCGAGGAACCCGACGCCCACGAGGGCGAGCAGGATCAGAATGATCAGGACGAGGTGAGAGCGCCGCGACGACACGCGCCGGAAGGTTAGCTGGGTTCCGCGGCCGTTCCTGGCGCTTCTTCGCCGGAGCCGGCCTCGACCTCGATCTCGCGGGCGACCGCGGCGATCGCGCGGCGGTCGAGAGTCGCGATCACCCCGGGGGCGAGCTCGACCCGCGCGGTGTCGTCGCCGATCTCCCTGACGACACCGTGCAGTCCGCCGGCGGTGATGATCTCGTCGCCCACCTCCACTGAATCCTGCATTGCGGCGTGCGCCCCACGGCGCCGCCTCGCGGGGAACACCACGAGCGCCCAGACGGCGGCGAGAATCACGATCAGGATCAGGAATCCGCCCATGTCAGCCTTTCCAAGCGTTCGCGCTTGTAGGCGGCGTACCGGCCGGCCGCGATCGCGTCGCGCGCCCCCCGGGTCAGCTCGCTCAGGAAGCGTAGATTGTGCAGGGAGAGCAGGCGCAGGCCGAGCAACTCGTTCTGGTTCACGAGGTGCCGGATGTAGGCACGGGTGAAGCGGGCGCACGCCGGGCAGTCGCAGCCTGCCTCGAGCGGCGCCTCGTCGCGTGCGAAGCGGGCGTTGCGGAGGTTCAGACGGCCCTCCCCGGTGAGCGCGCTGCCGGTGCGGGCGGTGCGCGTCGGCAGCACACAGTCGAACATGTCGACACCCGCCTCGATCACCTCGAGAATGCCCTGAGGGTCGCCGATCCCCATGAAGTAGCGCGGCTTCTCCGCCGGCAGGAGCTGTGCGGCCCAGCCGGTCGTCTCGAAGGTCGCAACCCGGTCCTCGCCGATCGCGAGCCCGCCGATCGCGTTGCCGTCGAACCCGAGCTCGGCGATTTCCTCGCTCGAGCGGCGCCGCAGCTCCGGGTCGATCCCGCCCTGCGTGATCCCGAAGCGCAGCTGGCCGTCGCGGCGCGGCGCGTCGCGCTGGCGCCGCGCCCAGGCCGTGGTGCGGCGCACGGCGTCTGCCAGCTGCCGCCGGGTGATGCCCGCGGGGGGCACATGGTCGAGGCACATCGCGATGTCGCCGCCGAGGTTCGCCTGGATCTGCGCGGCGAGCTCCGGCGTGAAGCGGGCGGTCGAGCCGTCGTAGACGCTCCGGAACGTGACGCCGTCGTCGTCGACGCGCACGATCGTGTCGCGCAGCGAGAAGACCTGGAAGCCGCCTGAGTCGGTCAGGATCGGCCCGTCCCAGCTCATGAAGCGGTGCAGGCCCCCAAGGTCGCGAATCAGCTCGTCGCCGGGCCGGAAGTGCAGGTGGTACGTATTGCCGAGGAGGATCTGCGCGCCCAGCTGCCGCACCTCGTCCGGGTGCAGCGACTTGACACTCCCCTTCGTCCCGACCGGCATGAAGACGGGAGTCTCGACGTCGCCGCGCGCAGTGCGCAGGAGGCCCGCCCGCGCGTTGCCGTCGGTCGCCTGCACGGAGAAGACAGCGCTCCCGGGGACGCGGCCCGACGCCGAACGAGGGTTACGAGAGTGCGACATCTTGTCCACAGCCCCCCGCCCACACCGGCCCGCAAAACCGCTCCCCTGCAGCACGACACCGCCTTTGCGGCCACGACCCTTGGTCAGACCAAGTGTGTCGAGACGCAAACAATTGCCCCACAGTCACAGGATCAGCATCGCATCGCCGAAGGAGTAGAAGCGGTAGCGCTGCTCGATCGCGAGCGCGTAGAGGCGGCGCACCTCCTCGATGCCGGCGAAGGCCATGACGAGCGCGAGCAGCGTCGAGCGCGGCAGGTGGAAGTTCGTCAGCAGGTGGTCGACGCGGCGGAACTCGAAGCCGGGGGTGATGAAGAGCTCCGTGCGCCCGGCGGGCGCGCCGCCCGCAGCGAGTGTCTCGAGCACGCGCACCGTCGTCGTGCCGACCGCGAGCACGCGCTCCGCGGCACGAATGCGCTCCCACGCCTCCCGCGTGACCGCGTACCGCTCGCCGTGGATCGAGTGCTCCTCGACCACATCGCTCTGGAGCGGCCGGAAGGTGTCGAGGCCGACGTGCAACGTCACGTGCTCGACGTCGATCCGGGCGAGCACCTCCGGCGTGAAGTGCAGCCCGGCGGTCGGCGCGGCGGCCGAGCCGGGGGCGCGCGCGTACACGGTCTGGTAGCGCTCGGCGTCCTCGAGCGGCGTCGTGATGTACGGCGGGAGCGGCAGGCTGCCCGCCGGTTCGCCGTCGAGACGCACGCGCCAGCGCCCCTCGCCGAGCTGCTCGAGCAGCTGCACCGGGCCGTAGCGCCGGCCCGCCCGAAGCCGCCGCGTCGGCCGCGCGAGTGCCTCCCACACCCCGCCCTCGAGCTGCTCCAGCAGCAGCACCTCGCCGCGGGGGCTCTCGATCGGGATCCGCGCCGGAACGACACGAGTGTCGTTGACGACGGCGAGCACCGGCGGCAGGGCTTCCGGCAGCTCGTTGAAGACGCGGTGCTCGACCTCGCCGGTCGACCTCGAGTAGACGAGCAGCCGCGATGCGTCGCGCCGCGGCGCCGGCCGCTGGGCGATCAGCTCCTGCGGCAGGTCGTAGTCGAGCTCGTTGCTCTCCATCCGATGCGGACGGTAGCTTCGCGCGCATGGAAAAAGAGATCCACGACGCCCTCCGTGGCGCCCTCAGTGACGGCCTGCGGGAGGAGGCCGCACCGATCTCACGCCGCCTGGCGCAGGTCAAGGGGCTTTCGAACAACGCGATCCGCCGGCTCGAATCGATCGAGGCGACGATCGCGGCGGAGCGCAGCGCCCGCGTGGACGACCTGGCGCTCGTCGTCGAGTTGCTGACCGAGGGGTGGCGGGCGATGAACGCCCGGCTCGCGCGCATCGAGGCGTCGCTCGGGGACCTGCAAGGGCGCGCCGAGGAGCCGGGAGCAGCCGTCTACCGATTGCCGTCGGCAGGCGCCGGCTGAGTCGCAGGGCCCGGTAGCACGAGCTCGAAGCGCGACCCCTTCCCCACCTCGGAAGCAAGCTCGATCCTGCCACCGAGCGCCGTCGAGATCTCGTTGGCGATCGCGAGGCCGAGGCCGGTCCCGCCGCTGAGCTCCGAGACGAACGGGCGGAAGAGCCGCTCACGGGCCTCGGCCGGAATCCCCAGACCCGAATCCTCGATCGCCACGTGCACGGTGCCGTTCCGCTGCGCGAGCCCCAGCAAGACGCGTCCGCCGTCGGGCGTCGCGCGGAATGCGTTCGAGAGCAGATTCCCGACGACCTGGAGGACGCGGTCGCCGTCCGAGACGATCACCGGTCGGCTTCGCACCTCCTGCCGGTAGTCGATGCCGCGCCGCTGCGCCTCCTCGCGGTAGCGCTCGAATGCCTGGTCGAGGAGCTGCCCCATGTCGACCTCCTCGTTCGTGACCGTGAAGCGGTTCGTGTCGAGCTTTGCAAGATCGAGGATGTCGCCGACGAGTCGCTCGAGCCGCTGGGTCTCCAGCTCGACCGTCTCGAGTGACGACTGCCGCAGCTCTGGATCGGCGACGACCCCCTCGAGCAGGGCCGCGACGTGCCCGCGAATCGCGGTCAGCGGCGTGCGCAGCTCGTGCGACACCGACATCAGGAAGTTCCGCTCCATCAACTCGACCTCGGCGAGCCGCTCCGTCATCTCTCCGAAGCGCTCGCTTAGGTGGCCGAGCTCGCCCGGGGCGTTCTGCGGGACCTCGACGGCGTACCGCCCGGCCGCGACCTCGTCGGCCGCGTGAGACAGCTGCAGGACGGGTCGGACGAGCCGCCGAGACAGATACCACGCGAACAGTCCGGCGACGAGCAGGCCGAGGAGCGCGGCGATCGCGAGCCGCTCGATCAGGGCCGCGACGCTGTGGCTCACGTTGGTCTTCGGCGTGGCGACGACGACCGCGCCGACCGGCGAACTCTTCTGCTTCTGCGTCAGGAAGATCGGGTTCGCGACGGCGAGGTAGGTGCGGTGCGTGCCCGGTGGTGTGAACTGGAACGCGAGCGAGCGTCCAGAGGTCCAATCGATCGTCTCGAGCGGCAGGCGGTGCAGCCCGGTGATCTGCCCCGGGAACAACCGGCGTGGCCCGACGAAGTAGATGCGGTCGCCGGTGGCGCGCTCCAAGCTCTCGGCGGCGAAGGTCGACGGCGCGCGCTTGTCCTTCTTGTTGCCGTAGCTGTCGGGGATCGCGGCGGAATAGAGCCGCGCGATCCCGTACGCCTCGCGGCTCAGCTTCGAGAGGGCCTGGTCGTGCGCGAACTGCTGGAAGAGGCGGACGGAGATGGCGGTCGTGATCGCGCCCGCGATCAGGATCCCCGCGAGGAAGACGAGCGGCAGCCGGACGCGCAACGACCCGAGCATGATGCTCAGGCTTTCGCCGTGCCCCGCTTCGCGTCCTTCGCGGGGGACACCTTGTACCCCACGCCCCAGACCGTCACGACCGGCGACGCGTCGCCGAGCTTGCGGCGCAGCTGGCGCACGTGCACGTCGACCGTACGTGTGTCGCCGGCGAACGTGTAGCCCCACACGCGCTCGAGCAACTGGTCGCGCGTCAGTACGAGGCCACGGTGATCGAGCAGCTCCCAGAGCAGGTCGAACTCCTTCGGAGCGAGCTGGATCTCGTCGTCTCCGACCTTCGCCTCGCGGCGCCCGGAGTCGACGCGCAGATCGCCGTGCTCGATCACCTCCGTCTCGCGCTCGCGCCGGTTGGGCGCGGCGCGGCGGAGGATCGACTTTACGCGTGCCACGAGCTCGCGCGGATTGAACGGCTTCGTCAGGTAGTCGTCCGCGCCGACCTCGAGCCCGATGATCTTGTCGACGTCCTCATCACGCGCGGTCAACATCAGGATCGGCACGTCGCTCGTCTGGCGGATGCGCTTGCAGACTTCGATCCCATCGATGTCGGGCAGCATCAGGTCGAGCACAATCAGGTTCGGCATCTGCGCGGCGACCTGCGCCAGGCCCTCCGAGCCGTTCGCCGCGGTGCGCACGCCGTACCCGGCGTTCTTCAGATACAGCGACACGAACGAGGCGATCGAGCTCTCGTCCTCGACCACCAGGATGTTCGGCGTCTGCGCGCTCACGCCAAGCCTCTAGGGACCGGCCGGAGCGGGAGCCGGCTGAACACCGAAGTAGACGGTGCGCTTCAACCACGGAACCGCCGTCCACTTGCCGCCGTCGAGCGCGTAGTCCCCGGCGTCCGCCGCGGTCAGGTCGCCCGTCAGCTGGGCGTTGCCGATACCGACGGCACTGAAGTCGATCCCGGCGCCCTGGAAGAAGAGCCTGTACCTGCCGCCCGTGACACGGAAGTGGAGGTCCTTGCCGGTGTAAACCGTGCACTGGTCGCAGTTGCCCGGGTGCTTTTGCTCCCACCCGGAGACGAGGATCTCTCCGTCACCTGCGACGAGGTCGTTGACCGCGAGCCTGCCGCGGTCCGTCTGCCCCCAGACGACGCCCTTGCCGGAAATCAGCACGGTGCCGTCGACCGCTTTCAACTCGAGCACGCCGTCACCGGCCGCGCGGGCTCCCGCCAGAGCCGCTGGAGCGACGACCAGGCACGAGAGCAGGATGAGAGAGAGCCTCCGCATGTGGCGACAACAGTCTTTCTCGCCGAATTATGCCCTGAATGAGCGAAAGGTAAGGAGTTTGCGGAAGGTTGCTGCCTCCGCCGGGAACTCGCGGCAGGTTGTAGCGTCAATCGCCGTGCACGACCTGACGAGCTTCGGCCTGACGGTGCTGCTCGTCGCCGGTGCGCTCTCCGCCGCGCTCCTCGCAGCCAAGGTGAGCGCGCGGACGTCCGTCCCCGCTGCGGCGCTCTTTCTCGTCGCCGCCGCGGCCGCGTCGGACGTTTTCCCTTCGCTCGTCGTCTCGATCAGCTCGGTCGAGCGCGTAGGAACGCTCGCGCTGATCGTGATCCTGTTCGACGGCGGTTCGTCGATCGGGTTGCGGCGCTTCCGCGCGTCCTGGATCCCGATCGCGTCGCTCGGCGTCGTCGGCACGTTCGCGACAGCGGGCCTCGTCGCGCTGTTCGTGCACGCCGCGTTCGGGCTCGGCTGGATCACCTCCGGGCTGCTGGGTGCCGCGATCGCGCCGACCGATCCCGCCGTGATGTTCTCGGTGCTCGGCGATCGCGAGGTCGGCGGCCGCACCGGGACGATCCTCGAAGGCGAGTCGGGCGCGAACGACCCGGTCGGCATCGCATTGATGCTCGGGATGATCGAGCTCGCGACGCACAGCCACGCAAGCTTCTGGGTGGTCGTTCGGGTGTTCTGCGAGCAGATGTCGATCGGTCTTGCAATCGGGATCGCCGGCGGCCTGCTCGAGAGCCTTCTCCTGCGCCGCGTCGCTCTCCCCTCGTCCGGGCTCTACACCGTGCGCACGCTCGCCCTCGCGGGGATCGTCTACGGCGCCGCGACGGTGGCGCACGGCTCCGGCTTCCTCGCGGTGTTCGTCGCCGGGCTGATCGTCGGCGACGTTCAAGCGCCGTTCAAGCGGGAGATCGAGGTGTTTCAGGACGGCCTCTCGACGATCGGCGAGGTGCTCGTGTTCGTTGTGCTCGGCCTGACGATCGACATCTCCTCACTCGAGGCGAGCCGCTGGCTCGAGGGGCTCGCAATCGCCGCGTTCGTGGCGCTCGTCGCACGGCCGCTCGTCGCCGCAGCGCTGCTCGCCCCGGCGCACCTGCGGCCGGGCGAGCGGATGTTCGTCGCCTGGGGCGGGCTGAAGGGGGCGGTGCCGATCCTGCTCGCGGCGTTTGCGCTGGCCGAGCACGTGCACGACGCGCAGCGGATCTACGAGACGGTGTTCGTGGTCGTGCTCGCGTCGGTCCTCGTGCAGGGCGGGACGATCCCGCTCGCCGCCCGCCGGTTCGGTGTGGAGATGCGGCGCGTCACGCCGGGCGACGAACCGGCGGGTCAGTAGGTGTAGAAGGCCCTCGCGGGTCTTGCGGCCGAGCTTGCCGGCCTGGAGTGCCGGACCCATCGCCCGAGGCCGACGACGCCGATCTTCAAAGCCGCTCGACGACGCCGGCGATCGCCATGCCGAAGCCGACGCACATCGACGCAATGCCGTAGCGGGCGTCGCGCCGGTCGAGCTCTCCGAGGAGCGTCGCGGTCAGGCGCGCGCCGGTCGCACCGAGTGGATGCCCGAGCGAGATACCGCCGCCGTTCGGGTTCACGTCCTCACCGCGCTCCTCGAGGTGCAGGTCCTGCACGGTCTGAAGCACGACAGATGCGAACGCCTCGTTGATCTCGATGACACTCATGTCGTCCATCGAAAGCCCCGCCTTTGCGACCGCCTTCTGCATCGCCTGCGGATTGCCGTGCAACATCCTCGTCGGGTCGACGCCTGCGAGCCCGAACGAGACGAACCGCGCGCGCGGCTCGAGGCCGAGCCGGTTGCACGCAGCCTCGCTCGCGATCAGCACGGCTGCGGAGCCGTCGACGATCTGCGAAGAGTTGCCCGCAGTGACGACCCCGTCCGGCCGGAACGCAGGCTTTAGGGCGGCGAGCGCCTCGGCGGAAGTCTCGCGCCGCGGGGCCTCGTCCGCCGCAAACACGGCCGGCGCAGCCACGGCTGCTCCCCCACTTTGTGCTGACTCAACACCTGCCGCGCCCGGCTCGCCGGCAGCGCCGGGAAGCTCGATCGGGATGATCTCCCGCTCGAACTTGCCGCTGTCCGACGCGGCGAGCGCGCGACGGTGTGAGTCGAGCGCGTATGCGTCGAGCGCCTCGCGCTTCAGGTCCCACTCCTCGGCAAGGAGCTCAGCGGACGTTCCCTGCATCACGATCTCGAAGCGATCGGTGACGCGCTCGGAGATCGAGCCGCCGTTCGATCCCATCGGGACGCGCGACATCATCTCGACCCCTGCCGAGACGACGACATCGAGCTGGCCCGCCATCACGGCCGCCGCGGCGTTGAAGTTCGTCTGCATCGACGACCCGCACTGACGGTCGACGGTGGTGCCGCAGACCTCGACCGGCCAGCCCGCCGCCAGCACGGCCATGCGGCCGATGTTCCAGCCCTGCTCACCGATCTGCGTCACGCAGCCCATCTGCACGTCCTCGACGTAGGCGGGGTCGAGGTCGTGCCGCCCGATGAGGCCGTTCAACACTTGCGCGGCGAGATCGTCGCCGCGGACGACCGACAGCGTCCCGTTCCGACGTCCGATCGGCGACCGGACGGCATCGACGACGTAGCTGTCCATCTATGTCACCCTACCCGGACGTTCAATCCGCGAGTACCGGCGCGAACCGCTCGCGCGCCGCCCCTCCGGTCGAAGACGAGATTCACAGCAACAAACGCGCTGACCGCGTAGAGCCAGCCGGCGAGGCAGTCGACGACGTAATGCTCCCCCGAGTAGACGAGCGCGAACGTCATCGCCGGCGGGTAGAGCGCGAGCGGTAGTCGGCCCCAGCGCGGCACGAGCCGCCAGAGGTAGAGCGAGATTAGGAGCGCATACGCCGCGTGCAGCGACGGGATCGCCGCGACGTTGTTCGCGTAGTGCTGACCCTTCTCGAACAGCGACCCGAAGTGCGCCAGCGGCACCTCGGCCCACACGATGCCGATCGTGCGATTGGCCTCACCGAGGTTGCCGTGCCGCGCGGCGAGCCACGGCGGCACCGCCGGGTAGAGCACGTACGTCGTGAAGCCCGTCAGGGCGAGCACGCAGACCATCGTCGCGTAGCGCGCGAAGCGATCGTGCGCCCAGGTCCAGAGGACCGCGGCGACGACGAGCGTGGCGAAGAAGTGCGTCAGGTAGACGAACCACGTTGCGTAGTCCCACCACCGCAGGTGATTCGCGCCGTGCCAGAGATGCGACTGGAGCCACACGGTCGGAGCAGGCCTGCCGAAGAGGACGTTCTCGGCGTGGATCTGCGGCAGCTCACGCGCGTTGAAGAGCAGCCCGTCCGCGAATCCACGCAGCCGGTCGTACACGAACAACACCGCGACGAACGGTGCCCACTCGATCAACAGGCGCGGCACGCGGTGCCGCAGATCGGTCGCCGAGAACGCCGCCATGCCGAGGCCGAGCCAGAGGAAGATGAGGTCGTGGGCCGTCGGCACGCCGACCGTCACCACCATCAGCGCCGAGGCCACGATCCACGCGCGCGGCAGCCAGAAGCGAATCGCCTTCTGCACCTCCACGCGTGAATCCTCGCAGTACAGTTCTCCCATGGTGGCGACGACGGCGACCGACCACGGCCTCCTGATCGGCGGCGAGCGCGTGGAGACAGGCGAATGGACGGACGTCCGGTCGCCGTTTTCGGGCGAGCTCGTCGGGCGGGTCGCACGCGGCGGCGCCGACGAGGCGCGCAGGGCCCTCGACGCCGCGGCGGGAGCGCTTCGCGAACCGCTGCCGGCGCACGAGCGCGCGCGCATCCTCGACGCGACCGCGCGGCTACTCGAGGAGCGCCAGGAGGAAGCGGCGGCGCTGATCTCGGCCGAAGCGGGGAAGCCCCTGAAGCAGGCCCGGGTCGAGGCCCAGCGGGCGGTGTCGACGTACACGTTCTCGGCGGTCGAGGCGCGCAAGCTCGCTGGTGAGGTCGTCCCGATGGATGCCTCACCGGCCGGGGAAGGCAAGCTCGCCCTGACGATGCGGATGCCCATCGGGATCGTGGGCGCGATCTCTCCGTTCAACTTCCCACTCAACCTCGTCGCCCACAAGATCGCGCCCGCCCTCGCGGCAGGCTGCCCCGTCGTGCTCAAGCCCGCGTCGGCGACACCGCTGTCGGCGCTGTTCCTCGCGTCGCTCGAGGAGGAGGCGGGGCTGCCCGCGGGCTGGCTCAACGTCGTCGCGGGCTCGGCCTCCGCGATCGGCGACGTGATCGTCGAGGACGAGCGCGTGAAGTTGATCACGTTCACCGGCTCCGGCGCAGTCGGCTGGGGGATCGCCGAGCGTGCCCATCGCAAGCGCGTGAAGCTCGAGCTCGGGAACGCGACACCCGCGATCGTGTGCTGCGACGCTCCGCCCGACACGGCGGCCAAGCTCGCGGCGAACGCCTTCTCGTTCGCCGGCCAGAGCTGCATCTCGGTGCAACGGATCTTCGTCATGGCAGACGCCTGGGACGACTTCGTCGCCACGTTCGTTCCGAAGGTCGAGGCGCTGAGGGTAGGGGATCCGGCCGACGAGGCGACCGACGTCGGCCCGGTGATCAGCGAGGGCGAGCGCGATCGCGTGCTCGGCTGGGTCCAGGCATCGCAGGGCGAGGTGCTGACCGGCGGCGACCTCGACGAGGCAGGGTTGATCCGGCCGACGGTGATTGCGAGCCCGGCCGCCGACGACAAGGTTCAGTGCGAGGAGGTTTTCGGTCCCGTCGTCACCCTGACGCGCACGTCGAGCCTCGACGACGCGATCGAGCAGGCAAACGCGACGCGCTACGGCCTGCAGGCCGCGATCTTCAGCCGCGATCTCCGCACGTGCCTCGAGGCTGCGCGCCGGCTCGAGTTCGGCGGCGTCACGGTGAACGAGGCCCCCACGTTTCGCGCCGATCAGATGCCCTACGGGGGCGTCAAGGCCTCTGGGAACACCAAGGAAGGCCCCGCGTGGACGGTCCGCGACATGACCGAAGAGCGGCTCGTCGTCTTGCAGCTGTAAGAATCGGTCCGTGCTGCTCGAGCCTCGAGGCGGCTTCCGCACCGGGCGGCGCGCCGTCAAGCCCGGGCCGTAGACTCGGTGGGGTGTCCCCGCTCCTTCGCCGGCGCCGCACCGACGCCGAGGGCATCGCGCCGCGGCGCCCCCATGCAGGCCTGCTCCGGCGCGAGCGCCGGGCCCTCCTGAAGGCCCGCGAGGACGCGCTGCGCGACCTGGGCGGCCTGCTCGTCGAGATGTACCGCCGCGGCGGGTTCCGCGACGACCTGCTCGCTGAGCGGGCGGCCGAGATCATCGGCATCGACGCGCGCCTCGCCGAGATCGAGGCCCTCCTCCACGCCCGCGGCCCCGTCGCGCGCTGCGAGTGTGGCGTCCCGCTGCTGCGCGGCTCGCGCTTCTGCCCCAACTGCGGCCGTCCCGTCCGAGCGCCGGCCGGAGGCAGCGCCTCCGAGGAGACGATCATCGAGCCGGCGTCGGAGTCCTGATGCGGGCCAGCCTCGCCGAGCGCCGCACCGCGATCGAAGCGGCGGACGGCACGTGTCCCAGGTGCGGCGCCGGGCGCGAGCGCGACCAGCGCTACTGCCTGGAGTGCGGCCTCCACCTCCCGGTCGTCACGGGCACCGTTCCGAAGCTACGCCGCGCCTGGATGCGGAGGGTCGGCTGGTACCCCGGTGACTGGGTTTGGGTCTCGTTGCTGACGTTGCTCGTTGCCGCCGCCGGCGCTGCGAGCTCGATCGCGCTGACGGAGGCGCGTGCAAGCGGCGAGAGCCCGGTCTTCACAGCGGCGGCGACCGTCCCGGTCGTCGAGCCCACCGCGGTGCCGACCGCCACCAGCCCGCCGCTGGGCGACACGACGACCCTCCCGACGGCGCCCGAACCGACCACGGCCGCACCGGGGTCGAAGCGGGCCGGTCGACCGAACGGTCGCCGCCGCTGGCCCGCGACCGAGAACGGGTGGACGATCGTGCTCATCTCCTATCCGAAGACGAGCGGCCGCACCGCCGCGCTCGCGACCGCGAGCAAGGCCGCCCATGCGGGCCTTCGCCAGGTCGGCATCCTCGACTCGGGCGGCTTTGCGAGCCTCCAGCCCGGCTACCTCGTCGTGTTCACCGGCATCTACGGCTCCAAGGAGGACGCCGACGCGTCCGTCTCGACCACCCGCCAGGCCGGATTCGCCGGCGCATACTCCCGCCAGATCGCCCGCTGAGGCGCCTCTTCCAGGATGTGTAGGCGCGGCGTAGGCGGGTACGACGGTTGCGACGCAACAAAGCACCTGTTGACCGTATTGAAAACATTTGTAACAGCATCAGGCAACGTGTAAGCTGCCACCGGGCCCGCGCCGCTCCCCGGAGATTTACGGCTTCAAAAAACGGCTCCGGATACAGTTGAAGGAGATCGAATCAGAGCCTATGGACGAACGGATCCTGCATATTCAGAACTGCATGTATCAGTACTCGCGAGCAATTTATCGCTCGATCAAGGATCTGATCGACCCGTACGTGGACTCCGAGACGCACCTCGAGTATCGCCGTGAGGTGCTCGCCGCCTGCGAGGGGACGATGGAGCGACTCGCCGCCGACCCGCACTACTTCGCCAAGCCGGACAAGGCCCTGTTCCAGGACATCCGCCGCTACTTCCCGATCACCGTGCAGGCCCAGGTGGCGTGGTCGGTGAATCACGGGGTGAATGCGGCCGTCAGCTTCGTCGAGGACCAGATCGAGGCGGGCGCATTCGACGGCGGCGTCGCTCGCTGCCGCGCGACCACGCGCAAAGGCAAGCCGTGTCAGCGCACCCCACTTCCCGAGCGCGACTACTGCCCGTCGCATCAGCATCTCGAGCGCAAAGTCGCCGCCTAACCGCAAGGTCGAGGCCTAACCGCAAGGTCGAGGCATAGCCCCTGCGCTAGGCTCGCCTAGCCGGCTTAGGCTCGACGGAGCCGGCCGGGGATATACAGATGAGCCACGACACCGACAAGCTGATTCGCCAGCTCTCGCTGGTGGCGTTCCTGATGGCGGAGCGGCGGCCGCTGACCGCGCGTGACATCAAGGGGAACGTCGAGGGCTACCAGGAGATGAGCGATGAGGCGTTCGCTCGGCGCTTCTATTCCGATCGCGCGGAGCTCGTCTCGCTCGGGGTGCCGCTCGACTCGCAGCGCGATGAGTTCACCGGCGAGGAGCTCTACACGCTTCGCTCCGAGCGCTACTTCCTCCCCGAGCTCGAGCTCGACGACGAGGAGCTCGCGGCGCTCCAGACGTGCTTCTACCTCCTGGAAGGGCGCTTCGCGTACGCGGAGCCGCTTCGCCTGGCCCTCCAGAACCTCGCTCTCGGCCGTTCCGCCGGCGACCTCGCCGCGCGACCGACCGGCACGGCGCTGCGCGTCGAGGTACGCGACCCGGACTACACGCCCGAGCTGCAGGGCAGGCTCGGCAAGCTCGAGGGCGCGATCTCGAAGCAGCGCACCGTCAAGTTCCGCTACTGGTCGATCTACCGCGACGAGGAGATCGAACGCACGCTCAATCCGTTCGCGTTGCTGCCGGAAAACGGCTCGTGGTACGTGATCGGCAACGATCTCGACCGCGAGGACGTCCGCACCTTCCGGGTCTCGCGCATTCGCTCCGACATCCGCTTCGCGACCCGCCGAGAGCGCGACTTCCGGCCGCCGCCGGACTTCGACGTCGAGCAATATCGCGGCCGGGCCGAATGGCAGTTCGGCGACATCATCGGAGAGGCCCGCATCGAGGTGGCGCCCGACACAGCCTGGTGGGTCGAGCGTGCCTACGGCGGCGGCGCGCGCAACCGCGTCGAGGGAGACGTGTTCGTGACGCAGTACGCCTCGACGGACCAGCTCGCGCGCTGGATCCTCCGTCAGGACGGCCGCGCCGTGCCGCTCGAGCCCTCCGAGCTGCGCCGGCTCGTGGTCGAGGGAGCACGGGCCGCGCGGACGGCGCACGAGGGCGCGCCTCTGACACCCGCGGGCGAGGTGGTTCAGGGAGAGATCGACGCCGTCCCCGATCGTGCTGCGGGTCCTGTCGCCCCCGAGCGGTTCGGCGTGCTGCAGTCGCTGCTCGCGTACCTCCTCTCCGCGTGCGGAGACGACCGTGAAGGCGTGATCCCGGCGCAGCAGCTCGTGGATCGGTTCTCGATTCCGCGCGAGCTGCTCGAGGAGCATCTGTCGCTCCTCAACCTCGTCAACTTCGGCGGCGGCTGCTACGCCGTCTACGCCGAGCTGCACGGCGACGAGGTGCACGTCGACAAGGAGCTCTTCGGCGACACGTTCCGCCGGCCGCCGCGGCTGACGCCACTCGAGGCCCGTGCCATCCGACTCGCGCTCGAATTCGTGGGGCCGATGATCGCAGCCGACGCCCACTCGCCCCTCGACCGCGTGCGCGCGAAGCTCGAGGAGACCTTCGGCGCGTTCGACCTCGGCCAGACGCCGGCTCCGTCGAGTGGCGACGAGGAGGACCTCGTCGCAACCCTCAGTCAAGCGATCGACGAGCACAAGCTGGTCGAGATCGAGTACCTGAAGCCCGAGGAGCAAGACGTCGTGACGAGGACATTCGAGCCGTACTCGATCGAGCGCCGCCTGCCGCACTGGTATGTCCACACGTGGGATACCGAGCGCGACGAGCCCCGCTCCTACCGCCTCGACCGCATGCGCAAGGCGAAGGTGCTGCGAAAGAGCTTCAAACCGCGTGAAGGCTTCGACATCTCCGAGCTCCACCACGCTACGACCGCGCGCATCTGGTACTCGCCCGCCGTCGCACGCTGGGAGATCGAAAAGGGCGCGCACGGCCTGGTCGACGGCTCCGCGCTCTCCGACAAGTCGGTCGGGAGCGCAGAGTGGCTCGTGGGCGAGGTCGTCTCCTACCGCGGCGAGGCGATCGTGCTCGATCCGCCGGAGCTGCGCACCCAGGTTGCCGTGCGGGCCCGCGCACTCGCCGCCGAGCTCCGGCCAGCACGTACGAAAGCGTAAGCCGGGAGGGTTTGCACTACGCCTCTAAACCGGCAGCGTGAGCGTGAAGGTCGAGCCACGCCCCGGCGCCTAGGACACCTCGAGCGTCCCTCCGTGCGCCTCGGCGATCGAGCGCGCGATGTAGAGCCCGAGCCCGGTGCCCGGCTTCGAGCCCGACCCGGTGCGTCTGACACGGTCGAACGCTCGGATAGCCCTTCGTCAGCGCGACCTGGAGCACGGCGAAGGGGACGCCAACAGGCGGACGAACCCGATCCACCACTCGAGCGGCCGGTCGTGCGTGCGGGTCACACGCGCTCCCGTACGCGCGCAAGCGCCCAGGACGCGTGGTCGGCAAGCAGCTCGTCCTCGCCAGCGGCGAAGCGCTCGAGCACCGGGATGTGCTCCGCCGCCCCCGTGTTGCCGAGAGCGACCAGGGCATTCCGCCGCAACCAGCGAGCGTCCTTTCGCGGCACGTAGAGGCGGTCGAAGCGATCGATCACCGAGCGGCCGTCGTCCTCGAGCCAGCGCACGAGGTCTACCTGCCCGCCGGCGCTCTCGTCGAGCGCGCTCCGACGCTTCTCGGCGCCGCGGTTCCACGGGCAGACGTCCTGGCAGATGTCGCAGCCATAGACCTGCGTGCCGAGTGCCGCGCGGTAGGGCTCGGGGATCGCGACGGGAGCCTGCGTCCAATAGGAGAGGCACTTCGTTGCGTCGAGCGTCCCCGGCTCGTCCAGCGCACCCGTTGGGCACGCGTCGATGCACAGCCGGCACGAGCCGCAGTCGGCCTCCAGGGCCGGCGTCGGCTCGAGCACGGCGTCGGTGACGAGCGTACCGAGGACGACCCATGATCCGTAGCGGCGCGTGATCAGCATCGTGTTCTTACCGTAGAACCCGACTCCGCTGCGAGCAGCTGCCTCGCGGTCGACGTGCTGGTTCGCGTCGACGAGCACGCGGTACGCGCCGCCGAGGCCGCGTCCGAGCGCAGTGAGCTGCTCGCGCAGCTCGGCATATCCGTCCGACCAGGTGTAACGCGCGAGCCGGCCCTGGCCCACCTCGAGCGGCTGCTCGGGCAGCCAGTAGCAGAGCGCGGCGGACACGACGCTACGCGCGCCGGGCAGCAGCGACTCGGGATGGCACGACTCTTCCGGGCGCGCCATCGTGAACTTCATCTCCGCGAAGAGGCCTCGCTCCCGCCGCTCGACGATATGGCGCTCCGTCTCGGCGTACGCTTCGGCCCGGGTCACCCCGAGCACGTCGATCCCCAGCTCGTTGCCCAACCGCTCGACCTCGGCCGTCGTCATGCGAGGATTGTGCACCTGTGAAAGCGATCCGGATCCATGAGGACGGCGGCCCCGAGGTGCTGCTCTACGAAGAAGTCCCCGATCCGACGCCGGGCGATGGCGACGTGCTGATCGAGTTACGCGCCGCGAGCCTCAACCACCTCGACGTCTGGATTCGCAAGGGTCTGCCTTCGGTGCCCAAGCCGCGAATCCTAGGCGCCGACGGCGCAGGGGTGATCGCCGGTACCAACGAGCGCGTCGTCATCAACCCTGCCATCACGAGCGGCGGCAAGACGCACATCGTCGGCGAGAACATGAACGGCACGCACGCCGAGTTGATCGCGCTGCCAAGTGCATTTGTTCATCCGATCCCCGGCGACCTCTCGTTCGAGGAAGCTGCCGCCTTCCCGCTCGTCTTCCTGACCGCATATCGCATGCTCGTAACGCGCGCGCGCCTGCAGGCCGGAGAATGGGTCTTGATCTGGGGGATCGGAGGCGGCGTCGCCACGGCCGCGCTCTCGATCGCGACGTCGCTCGGCGCGCGCGCGGTCGTCACGTCGTCCAGCGACGAGAAGCTCCAGCGGGCGCGCGAGCTCGGCGCCGAGGCAACCCTCAATCACGGGACGGAGGACGTCGTCTCGCGCGTCAAGGAGATCACCGAGGGCGGCGCGCAGGTCGTGGTCGACGACGTCGGCGAGGCCACCTGGAAGCGCACGCTGGACGCCGCGCGCCCGGAGGGTCGGATTGTCGTCTGCGGCGCGACGACGGGCCCGAATCCACCCGCGGGCCTGCACCGCGTCTGGTGGAAGCAGCTGTCGATCCTCGGCTCGTCGATGGGGACGCCTGAGGACTTCCGGAGCGTCTATGAGCTCGTCGCGGCCGGAAAGGCCCGCCCGACCGTCGACCGGGTCTTCCCGCTCGCCGAGGCGCGGGCCGCCCACGAGCGGCTCGAGGCGGGCGAACAGCTCGGCAAGATCATCCTCTCGATCCCCGCGTGATCTCCCTACCGCGAGGTTGCAACGGCGACGGCGCCGTCCTGCACGCTCGCCGTCCAGAGACGGCCATACGCGTGGATGCCGCTCAGCACGAGCCCCTCGGCCCAGAGCGGCAGGCCTTCCCTGCGTGACCGGAGCACGCACTCGCTGCGCTCGGGCTCGATGCCGAGCAGCACCTGGAGCAGCAGCACGGGTGTGCCTGCAGCCCACGCCTGTGGGCTCGACGCCGTGGGATAGGCCACCGGCGGTCGGTCCACGGTCCGCCGGAAGCCGGCGAACACCTCCGGCAGCCGGTAGTCGAAGTGCACCGCTGCCTCGATCATCCGCACGAAGATGAATTCGGCGTCACGGGGATGCCCGGCCCGCGCGAGCCCCCAGGCGGCGAGGGAGTTGTCGTGGGGCCAGACCGTGCCGTTGTGGTAGACGAGCGGGTTGTACGCGATCTCGCACGACGAAAGCGTACGCACCCCCCAACCCGACCAGAGATCGTCGCTCATCAGCGTCGAAGCAACGAGGCCCGCGCGCTCTTCGGGCACGATCCCACTCCACAGAAGGTGGCCCATATTCGACCCGACCGCATCGATCGGGCGCTTCTCGCGGTCCAGTCCGAGGGCGTAGATCCCCCGATCTTCGACCCAGAACGCCTCGTTGAACCGATCCTGAAGCCGCCGGGCCTCGCTCTCGAGCCGCACGGCGAGGTCGATCTCGCCCCAGACCTCGCGTGCGATCTCCGCCAGGCGCAGCTTTGCGTCGTAGACGTAGCCCTGGACCTCAGCCGAAGCGATCGGCGGCTCCGCGAACGATCCGTCGTGGAAGACCATCGACGAATCGGAGTCTTTCCAACTCTGGTGCCGGATCCCGCGACGGGCACGCCGCTCGTACTCGACGAAGCCGTCGCCGTCACGGTCCCCGGTGCCATCGATCCACGCGAGCGCACTCCGGGCGGCGCCCGCGAGCTCGTGCACGAGCGTCGGATCGTCGGTCCACCGCCAGTGCTCGGAGAGGAGGATCAGGAAGAGCGGCGTCGCGTCGACGCTCCCGTAGTACCGGTCGGTCCACGCTCGCGCGGCCTTGCCGCGCCGCATCTCGTGGATGATCTTCCCCGGCTCCGCGTCGCGCTCGGGATCATCCTCCGTCGCCTGTGTCGCCGCGAGCTCGCGCAGGGCGCTCGCTGAGAGGTCCGGGCCGAAGACGAGCGTTTGCAGGCAGGTGATCAGCGTGTCTCGTCCGAACACGGTCATGAACCACGGCGCGCCGGCTGCCGGCAGCGCGCCGACGTGGAAATCATCGTCCTCGATGCGCAACGCGGCGAGGTCGGCGACGGAGCGATCCCAGGTGCGAGTCAAGTCGTTCCACGGCGACCCGAGCCGCGGCGCGGATTGCTGCCAGTCACCAAGCGACGCGCGCGCGCGCGCTCGCTCGCGCTCGAGGCGGGCGCGGAAATCGACCGAGCTGAGCGGCGCCACCCCATCGAGGAGTGGCTGCAACGAGACGGCTACCTCCCACTGCGCGCGGGAGTCGAGCACGAGGACAAATCGCGCAGCGCCGTCGACCATGGTGCACGGCTGCGACACGTGTAGCAGCGAGCGTGCGGGAAAGTCGCGGTCGACGAAGAGCAGGGTGTCTTGCATCACCTCGGGCGGGCAACCGGCTCCGTCGACCGACGCGCCGGCGAACTCTGCAAACCCCGGGTCGGCGCTCTTGACGGCGAAGATGTCGGCGAAGTCGACGGCGAGCTCGAGCGCGAGCTCGAACTCGATGTGCTCCCGGCCGTGGTTGACGACGACGATCCGCTCCTCCATTCCGCGCGAGACAAATCGCTCGCGTTCGATCGACAGCTCGTTCGGGCCGATCCCGTCGACAACCGCGTTCCGCAGCACAAAGTTGGCTATGTGCGGCATCGGCTGCGCCTGTGAGAGCGGCTCGGGCCGCGCGCCGCCGATCGTCAGCACGCAGCGCGACAGAAACCGGGTGTCGGATGCGAAGAACCCCGCGGCGCGCGGTGAGCCGTCGACATCGCCGCGCTCGTCGCAGACACAGAACGTCGATCCTTCGAAGACGGTGACGGTCAACGCACGTCACTGTATGCGGCCGTTGCCAACGAGCCGCTCGCTCTCGCCTCGTGCGATCGAACCGGAGACCGCTCGGACCCCGGACCGGCTTCACCGGCACGTACCCGAGACGACGCCGAGTGTTCCGTCATTGCGCCGTCGGAGGTAATAAGCTGTCGCCTCCCCAGTGGAACCCCACTAGCGTATGGGAGGGTTCATGAGCAGTAGAAGAGCGTTCATTGCCGCTCTGCTCGCCTTGACGGTGGTCGCGGCCACGGTCGCCGGTACGAGCCTCGGCAGCAGCAAGGAGCACCAGGGTGCGTCGGGAACGGTCGTGCTCTCCGGCTGGGCCGCCAACCCTGACGAGCTCAAGCTCCTCAAGCAGGTGCTGCGCGGCTTCGAGAAGACGTATCCGCAGATCAAGGTCGACTACCAGCCGATCACCGGCGACTACGTCGCCACGATGCTGGCGAAGTTCTCGGCCCGCCAACCGCCCGACGTCTTCTACATCGACTCCAACGTATTCCTCGACTGGGTCACACAGGGGCTGCTCGAGCCGCTCGACAGCTACGCGCAGAAGAGCCGGTTCCCGTCGAAGCCGTTCTTCCACTCCCTTTTGAGCGGCTTCACCTACAAGGGCAAGACCTACGGCTACCCCAAGGACTGGTCGCCGCTCGCGATGGAGGTCAACACGGCGCTCGCGGCGAAGGCGGGCGTCGACCCGGCGAAGATCAAGACGTGGAAGGATCTCACCGCCGCAGCTCAGAAGCTGAAGCCGGTAATGGCCGGTGACGCGAAACCGCTCTGTCTGAATCCGTCCTGGGACCGCGCGCTCGCGTTCGTATACCAAAACGGCGGCTCGTTCCTGAACGCGGCCAAGACGCAGTCGACGATCGACTCGCCCGCAGCGGTGGCGGCGATGAACTACTACGTCGGCCTGATCAAGCAGGGCCTGGCCGACATTCCGGCCAAGCTCAGCGTCGGCTGGTGCGGCGAGGCGCTCGGAAAGCAGAAGGCGGCGATCATCTTCGAAGGGAACTGGCTGTTCCCGTTCATGTCCTCGACGTTCCCGGACGTCAAGTTCGCCACCGAGCAGATGATCATGAACAAGCAGCACGGCAACCTTGCGTTCACCGTCTCGTACTCGATGGCGAAAGACTCCAAGAACAAGGACGCCGCGTGGCAGCTCATTCGCTACCTCGTCGGCAAGCCCGGGATGAAGACGTGGACGTCGAAGGGCCTGGCACTGCCCTCGCGGAGCGACGTTGCGCCGGTCGCCGGCCGGAACGCGTTCCTGCAGGATGCGCCGGCGGCGCACCCGTGGCAGTTCGCGCCGAAATTCAGTCAGGTGATCGACACCGCGAACAACGAGCTCTCGGCGGTGATCGAGGGCAAGGAGACGGTTCCCGACATGCTGAAGAA
>JALYLO010000543.1 GCA_030774175.1 Actinomycetota bacterium | reverse complement strand
GTCGGAGGCCGTGCGAGACCGCGTCCTTGCAGCGCGACGGCGGCTCGCGGGGCAGCCGCTCGAGCTCACCCAGGAGGCGCGGCAGCTGCTCACCCGTGCGGTCGAGCGCGTCCCGCTCTCGGGTCGCGGCCGCGCGCGCGTCGCCCGTGTGGCCGCGACGATCGCCGCGCTCGCAGCCGTCGAGCTCGTCGAGGTCGCCCAGCTCGCCGAGGCGCTGTCGTACCGGCCGCCCATGGAGCTGACGGAGTGAGCGACCTGGCCGTCGCAGCCTTCGCCGCCGCGAGCGACGCGCACCTGCTCGATGCTCCGCGCACCCGTCGCTTCGAGCTGTTCGTGCGCGCGTTCGACGAGGAGGCGTTCCGGCGCGACCTCGACGCTCGCGGGCTCCGCTGGGTCGCCCGCTCGGACGGGGCGTTTCCGGCGCTTCTGCGCTCGATCCACGATCCGCCGCCCGGCCTCTTCGTCCGGGGCGACTGCGATCTCGATCTGCTCGAGCAGCCCTCCGTCGCGATCGTCGGAGCGCGTGCCTGCTCGCCCTACGGCGCCTCCGTCGCAACCGATCTCGGGCGCAAGCTCGCCGCCGCGGGGGTGTCCGTGGTCTCGGGACTCGCACGCGGCGTCGACGCGGCCGCGCACCGCGGCGCGCTCGCCGCGGGAGCAACCGTCGCCGTGCTCGGCTGCGGCATCGACCGCGACTATCCGCGTGCGCACACGGTCTTGGCGGCCGAGGTGGCGGCGCGCGGGCTGATCGTCTCCGAGTACCCGCCCGGAGTCGAGCCGGCACCTTGGCGCTTTCCCGCGCGGAACCGGATCGTCGCAGGGCTCACGCACGCGACCGTCGTCATCGAGGCGCGCGAGCGCAGCGGCGCGCTGATCACCGCCGATCTCGCGCTCGACGAGGGCCGTGAGGTGCTGGCGGTGCCGGGCGAGATCACCTCACACCTCTCACGCGGCACGAATCACCTGCTGCGCATCGGTGCGGTGCCCGTCACCTGTGCCGCCGACGTGCTGGAGGCGATCGGCGTCGAGCCGCCGGCGGCCCGCGACCCGCCTGCGCTCGAGCCCCGGCTCGAGCCCGTCCGGGCCGCCGTGGCCGCTGCAGCGACGACCGCGAACGAGATCGCGCGGCAAATTGGCCAGAGCGCCGGTGCGGTCGCGGCTGCGCTCGCCGAGCTGGAGCTGCTCGGTTTGATCGAGGAGGCGGAAGGGGTCTATCGCACGAGGGCGTAGATCCGCCCGCGGCCCGTGAGGTAGATCCGCCGTCCGTCGGTGACGACGGGCGAGTACTCGCCGTCCGGCCACGTCCACAGGAGTCGACCGGTCGCGGCCGACAGTGCATACGTCCGCAGCCCGAACGTCGAGAAGTGGATGGCGAAGGACTGAACATAGGATCGGCTCGTGTCGACGACATCACTTTGGCTGAAGGAGCCACGCGACGACCTCCCGCGCTCCCGTTTCGACGGGCGCGCGGAGGTCGCCGTGATCGGCGGCGGCGTGACCGGCTGCTCCTGCGCGCTGACCCTCGCCGAGCACGGTGTCCGCGTCCGATTGCACGAGGCGCGCGAGATCGCCGCGGGAGCGAGCGGGCGCAACGGCGGCTTCGCGCTGCGCGGAGCCGCCGTGCCCTACGACCAGGCGCGGCGGCAGCTCGGGAACGAGCGAGCGCGGCTGCTGATGGAGTTGACCGAGCGGTCGCTCGACCGGCTGGAAGCGCTCGCGGGTGACGCCTTCCGCCGTGTCGGGAGCCTCCGGCTCGCCTTCGACGAGAGCGAACGCGAAGCACTTCGCAGCGAGCACGAGGCACTGCGCGAGCACGGGTTCGCGGTCGAGTGGGTGGACGAGCTCGATCCGCCGCTCGACCGGATCTACCGGGGAGCGATCCTGCACCCACGAGATGGCGCCCTTGACCCGGCGCGGTGGGTGCGTCGTCTGGCAGTGCACGCGGCGAGCGCGGGCGCCGACATCCGCGAGGGCCGGCCGGTGAGGGTCGAGGAGCTCGACGCAGACGCGATCGTCGTCGCGGGCGACGGGTTCATCCCCGCCCTCCTGCCCGACCTTCCCGTGCACTCGACCCGCGGCCAGGTGCTCGCGACAGAACCATTGCGCGAGCTGCTCTACGGCCGGCCACATTACGCGCGGTCCGGGTACGACTATTGGCAGCAGCTGCCGGACAGCCGCCTCGTGATCGGCGGCAGCCGTGACGCGTCGCTCGCGACCGAGGAGACCGACGTCGAGCAGATCACTCCTTTGATCCAGGCACGCCTCGACGCGCTCGTCGAGCGGCTCGTCGGCTATCGCCCCGCCGTCAGCGACCGCTGGGCCGGGATCTGGGGCACGACGCCCGACCTCGTGCCGCTCGTCGGGCCCGTGCCGGACCGCGAGCGCGTGTGGGTCGCCGGCGGCTACTCCGGGCACGGCAACGCCCTCGGCCTCGCTTGCGGTGACCTCGTCGCCCGCGCGATCCTCGGCGAGTCCCCGCCCGAGCTGGAGCTCTTCGATCCAGCTCGGCCGTCGCTCGTTCTAGAGCTCGAGCCGCGCCAGGTCTAGCTCGCCGGCTCGCTCGAGCGCGGCCAGGGCGATCGCAAGATCCTGGATCGCGAGCCCGGTCGAGTCGAAGACCGTGATCTCGTCGTCGCCGCCGCGCCCGAGGGCCGTGCCGTCGAGCACGGCTCCGAGCGTCGTCACGTCCTCCTCGCGGAGCAGCCCGGCGTCGACGGCGTGCGCAAGTTCGCCGCCGTGGCGGGCCTGCTCCCAATCGTCACAGAACACGCGGGCCCGGACGAGCTCATTCGTCGCCATCTCGGCCTTGCCCGGCCCGTCGGCCCCCATCAGCGACGCGTGCTGACCGGGCTGCAGCGATCCCTCGGTCAGCAGCACTTCGTGTCCCGGCGTCACCGTCACGAGGAGGTCGGCGGCGAGTGCCTCCTCGAGCGACGACGCTCGGTCAGCGCCCAGCTCGGCAGCCGCCTCGCGCGCGCGCCCCTCGTCGACGTCCCAGATGGCGACCCCCCGGCCGCGCGCGAGGAACGTCCGCGCGGCGGCCCTGCCGTTCACGCCCGCGCCGACGACCGCCGCCGTCCGCGCGTTCGCGCGGCCGAGCGTTTCCGCCGCGAGCACCCCAGCTGCACCGGTGCGCAGCGCCGTCACCGATGCGGCGTCGAGCACGGCCCGCAACTGCCCGTTCTCCGCGTCCGAGACGAGGACGACACCCGACACGGTCGGGAGGCCCAGCAAGGGGTTGCCGGGGAACGACGTCACCCACTTGAGGAGGGCGTGCCCGCCGCCGAGGGCGGGCATGGCACGAAAGTCGCCGGCCGGGTAGTTCGTCACGTAGACCTTCGGCGGCATCGTCCACTCGCCGCGGTGGTGGGCGACGAAGGCGTGGCGCACGGCCTCGACCGCACGGTCCGGCGACACCGCCTGCTCGACGTGTCGCGCGGTGAAGACCGGTACGCCGCTCTGCTCGCCCAAGCTCAGAGCGCCTTGACGCCCGCTGCGAGCTTGCCGACCGACTCCTTCGCGTCGCCGAAGAGCATCACGGTCTTCGGGTTCAGAAAGAGCGGGTTCTCGACGCCTGCGAAGCCCGGGTTCATCGAGCGCTTCAGCACGACGATCGCCTGCGACTGGTCGACGTTCAGGATCGGCATCCCGTAGATCGGGCTCCCGGTGTTGCTGCGTGCATCGGGGTTGA